>NZ_JAPZRB010000316.1:0-9551 GCF_027531105.1 Microcystis sp. LE18-22.4A | reverse complement strand
TGAGAATGACCGGGGGAACTCTGAAATTTTCGGCTTAGTTGCCGGCAGCTTGCCGCCAACTCACTCCTCTAGATAAGTATTTTGACTCACGCCCCTTCCTCTTTTGAGACGTTGTGACACTTAGGGTGCGGAATGTGGGTTCATATTTACCAGAAACGCTATATTCATTTCAATCATTCCGAAATAACTAAATAAACTTCTAATCCTTTTTGACTTTCTTTGTCAAATTTTAAGCTTATTTCAGAATCTTTTATCTCTCTTATTGGAATTCTTCGGCGAGGGGTATTTTTGTCATTTTTATTAATTCGAATACTTTCAATAATAGCATTTTGACATATTTTTTTATTTTCACTGACTAAAAAAACTTTTTTACCGACTTCTAGTCTTTTATTGGATTCCTGTGACTCATCTGATATTTTGACATCGCAAGCTTGTTGCTGTTGATACCAATTGACAACTTTACCGATCTTTTGAAGCTTTCCTATCTTTTTCTTCCTATCAACAAAGCAATAAAGAACTAATTCACTCATAGCTTGACATATAGCTTCGACAAAATCACATAATTGTAGTAACTCATTGGCATTAAGAACGGTATCTATTTCTTTACCATGAGCAGAATTATTACGAAGTTCTATAAAATTCTTTAATTCATTTTCCACACTACCCCTACTATTATTGTCAATAAAATTCTTAACTTTTTTATGATTTTCTATCCATTGCCAAGAATCAGTTGCAGATATGCCAGCATCGACTAAAAGTCTGGTTAATTGATCTTTTCTCAGATTAGCTTCATGTAACAAAAAAGCAGCTGATGTGAGATTATATTTAGTTGTATTTTTGTATTCAGTATCAAATAAATTTTTGATAATGTCCCTCTCTGAAAGAGAATCGAAGCGATTTCTTTTATTTTCATTGCCCAGTAATGTAGCACAACCAGTCTGATGCTTATTTCTTACAGATTCAGGTAAATCTTGATAGCAACTATATAATTGAGGCAGCAAAATAATCCAATCTCCCACTAGATTTTCGACAAAATTTTCGTAAAGAGCATATAACCTTGTGATAGATGAACAATGATCGTTAACTAGCCACTTGTCTCCTAAAGGAGCATTTGCTTGAAGATATTTTAAGTCTTCTGTGTTGAGTTGTGAAGGATTATCCGCAATAATTTCTCTAAGTTTTTCACTGATATTAATTATTGATCGAATGGTCTTTATCTCATCCTTTAGGTTATTTAAAAGTCCTTCAAACATTCTCAAATACTCTGCTTAAGAACTCGTTGAATCAGAGAATCAAAAATTTGAATACGAGCTTTAAAATCATCTTTGGTATCCCCTTCTCCGGTGAAAAGTCCTTTTTTTAATTTTTTATCTTGATGAGTAATTCCCTGGGAATCTTGAGTAAATAAGCTGATAGTTTCTTGAATTATTGCTGATTTTCTAGTAATTAATTCTTGATAATCAGATAAATGGTTGCTGAAACTGATCATCACTGCATCATAGTAAACTTTATAAGCTTTCGATTTATATGTTTTGGTTTTACTATCGAAAGGCTTAAATAACTGATCCTGATAAATGTTAGATACTAACTCTATAGTTTGGTTAAATACTCGCTCGAACTCTTGGATATTCTCGTCGTAAAAATTAAGACTTTTTTTCATCATATAATTATCCAGATATTTAGATAAATTACCAGTATATTGCTCAATATCCCTCAAGGCAAAAAAACGGAGGATTAATTCTACATCTTCCATCTTTTTATAAAATCTATTTTCTTTAAGTTCTTCTTTATCATCAATAGGAATATCCCAAGCTTTAGCAAAAATAGTATTCTCAGAAAGCTTTAATAAAAGTTCATTGAATTTCCCAGAGTAAAGACAGTTTCTTATTTCTTGGCGACTCAAAGATACACCTCCTGTATTGAGGCGTTCAAAAACCAGTTGTTTTAAAGATAAAGATTCCTCTGGATCCGATAGAGACTCGGTAATAACAACTATAGTTGAAATGGCTCGTCGATTGATACCATCTTTGATTTTTGCAGGAAGACTTTTATAGGTTCTTCCTTCTAATTCAGGCCAGATCTCTAACCCTGTTAATTTTAATTTGTTATTATAAAAATTCTCAATTGCTGTGATTCTTTGTTGACCATCCATTACTTCATAGGAGTTATAGGAATTTTCACAGAGAATCAGAGGAGGTACGGGAATATTGATCAAAAAAGATTCAATTAGTCTCGATTGTTTTTGTGCGTCCCAGCGATCCCGTCTCTGATAGAAAGGACGCTTTTCCATATAGTTAGGTTTATTTAAAGACTCAGCAAAACTAGGCAACTTTTCTCGATTCATTTCTAATAATAATCTTCGTTCACCTTGTTCATATTTTTCATTAATTTCATTATCTGATAATTTTTTAACATCCTCTCCGGAACGCTTTTGCCAAGGATTTGTTTTAGTTTGTGAGATTGTCATAATTTCCCACCAGAGGCGTACAAATTGATATGACCGGACTTCCCTCATTCATTTTTAAGCATAGACTGAGGATATATACGAGAATTAAGAGTTATTGGTAATCTTCCCAGATAACTCTCAAAAGTTAATTCTCTTAAATTGACAACTGGTCACTGATAACTGGTAACTGATAACTGATTAGGATTTTTGGCTGAAATAGGCCTCTAGCGCCTCATTGATGATTTGATTCATCGGCCGTTTTTCCGTTTCCGAAGCTTCCTTGAGACGGACAAACATATCATCGGGGACGCTGACACGGTTTTGATTTTTACGCACGCGTTTGGGTTTTGATTCAGTGGTAGTAGTTTCGGTCATTTTAGGTGTGTAGGTGGCTGAAAATGCTTGTAAAGCAGGGAAATCGACTCGATGACAGAATTCTCCGAAGGTTTCGTTATTTTGTTGATCCTGTTGGAAGTAAACGAAAATCGGTTCTAAGACCTTTTCTAGATCATCGATCGCCATTTTATCCAAATAGGGGCGCGCTAGTCGAGTTTGATCGGCTGTTCCTCCTAACCAGAGTTGGTAGGAGTTGGGAGCGCTACCCACAAATCCTAATTCTGCCATATAGGGACGCGCGCAGCCATTAGGACATCCTGTCATGCGGATGACAAATTCCTCTTTGCTTAATCCTAAACGATTAAGCAGGGTGCGAATGCGTTCAATCACGCTGGGTAAAATTCTTTCTGACTCAGTAATCGCTAATCCACAGGTGGGCCAAGCGGGACAGGCCATGGCATAACGGGTTAAAGGGTCAATTTCGGCGGGATTGGTGATAATTCCGTGTTCTTTCAGGATCGCCTCGATCGCTTGCTGATCCTTGGGTTCAATTTCGTAGAGAATGATATTATGGTTAGCCGTCAAGCGCATGGGCAACTGAAAACGCTCGATAATCACTTTTAAGGCGGTTTTTAGCTGAAAACTGCCTTCATTTTTGACCCGGCCATTCTCCACAGAAAGACCAAAAAATAATTTTCCGTCTCCCTGTTCATTCCATCCCAAAAAGTCTTGATATTTCCAATCGGGGAGGGGTTGGTAGGGGGCAATTTTTTGGCCGAAATAACCCTCAACAGTGCTGCGGAATTTCTCTACTCCCCATTCTTCGAGGATATATTTCATTCTCGCATGACGACGCTCGCCGCGATCACCGTAATCCCTTTGGGTTGCCACGATCGCTTTTACCAGATCGTACACCTCTTCTTTGTCCACATAACCGATCGGATCGGCCATTCTGGGGAAAGTTTCTTCCTTATTGTGGGTTCTTCCCAGTCCACCCCCCGCAAGGACGTTAAAACCCTGTAATTGACCGTTTGCGTCGGTAATCACCACCAAACCGATGTCATTGGTGTAGATATCGATGGAGTTGTCTCCCGGCACGGTGACACCCATCTTGAACTTACGGGGCATATAATGTTGACCGTAGATCGGTTCGATGGGATCGTTTTTGTTAATCCCATTTGTATCTTTTTGTCTCGCGGTCTTGACTTCTGGCGCTTCTTCTGCACTGATAACTTTTTCGCCATCGAGCCAAATTTCGTAGTAGGCTCCAGTTTGGGGAGTGAGCAAATCGGCGATATTATTGGCATATTCCCAAGCATAGCCGTATTCGGGGCGATTTTTGTAGGGGGCTGGCGGTGCGGTGACATTGCGGTTAACATCACCACAGGCCGCTAAAGTGGATCCCATACTGCGGATAATTTCCCCGAGGGTGGCTTTGAGATTTTTCTTTAAAATGCCGTGCAATTGGAAGCCTTGGCGAGTTGTCACCCGTAAAGTGCCGTTACCGTAGCGATCAGACAAACTATCGAGGGTAAGATATAGTTGCGCGGGAATAAAACCCCCCGGACTGCGGGTACGCAACATCATTTGATAGTCTTTTTCTTGACCTTTGGCTCTATTGTCGCGATTATCCTGTTGATAGGAACCGTGAAATTTGAGGATCTGCACCGCCGCATCGGTAAAATGGGTTGTATCTTCGAGGAGTTCACTGGCCAAAGGTTCTCGTAGATAATTACTGCGTTCTTTGATACCTTCGACTTTAGAAACCTTGGCGGTAGGAGAAATAGGAGTTGTAACCATCGTCTAACAGCACGATAACCTGTGGATAGGTCTTAGGAATAGGAATTTAGACAAGCTCGATCGATCCTAAGAAGTTTTACTAACATGATCTCTAGAGTTCGTTCCAGACTCTGAGGTTAACAGTAGCGATCGAGACATCAATTCTATCTTAGCTTCTTACTGTCCCCCGCGAACGCCATCTACCGATCGAGTTTTTATGACCAATTCTCCCAACATTAAAACGGTTATTAGTCAAGAACCCTACATTATTCTTAACAATCAGGGAGAATTTCTCCCTTCTATTAATCTGAGTCGTCCTAATTATAAATTGGGGCGGGATGGTCAACAGGTGGATTTAGTTGTTCCCCAACACTGGACGGTGGTGAGTCGAGTACAAGCTTGTTTTCGTCGTCAGGGAGATGATTACTATATCCACGATGGAGACGGGACTAATCCTAGTTCCAATCAACTTTTTATCAACAATCGCGTGATTACTCCCAAAGAGGGCTATCTTTTACGAAATGGGGATGAGATTAATATCGGTCAAGATGTCAAAAATTCGGTCAAGATCACCTATTATCATCCTAACCAACCAGTAAAAAGCCCACCTTTCGCTTTTAAATCGGTTTCCCTAGGCAATCGCAGTGTAGTTTTAGGACGAGATAATACCGCGACTGTGGTTTTAGACGCGCCGACAATTTCCCGACAACACGCGATTATCGATAGCGATAACCAGAATCGTTATATTCTCTACGACAAAAGCACCAATGGAGTCTTTATCGACGGAGAAAAAGTATCGGGTAGTGCCATTTTAACTAACGGTTGTACGGTGAGAATCGGCCCCTATAGTTTTCGGTTGCAGGGAGATGACTTAGTTTTATTAGATACGGGGGATAATATCCGTCTGGATGCCGAAGATATCGTCAGGATGGTGCGGGATAAAAAGAAACAACCTTTGATAATTCTCAATCATATCTCCTTACCGATCGAACCGAGTCAATTAGTGGCGATTGTTGGGGGAAGTGGTGCGGGAAAATCGACTTTATTAAAGACTTTATTGGGAATTGAACCCACCACCTCGGGAACTGTTTATCTGAATGGGGAAGACCTCCGCCAGAATTTTAATATCTATCGCACCCAAATCGGTTATGTTCCCCAATACGATATCGTTCACAGGGATTTAACTGTGGGAGAAGTGTTATATTATGCTTCTAAATTAAGGCTACCTCCGGATCTTAATTGCCAAGAAGTGATCGAGAAAACCCTGGAGCAGGTGGAATTGTTAGCAAGAAGAAATACTTTAGTCAGAGACTTAAGCGGTGGTCAGTTAAAAAGGGTGAGTATTGCGGTAGAATTATTAGCCAATCCCAAATTATTCTTTTTAGATGAACCCACTTCGGGATTAGACCCCGGTTTAGATAAAAAGATGATGGAATTGCTGGCAAAATTGGCCAAAGAAGGCAGAACAATTCTCCTAGTTACCCATGCTACTAATAATATCAATCTCTGCGATCGATTAGTTTTTCTTGGTCAAGGGGGCAATTTATGTTATTTTGGTTCTCCGGGGGAGGCCTTAAATTTTTTCTCTTTACCTCAGGGGGATTTTGCCGATATTTATATTCATCTGGAAACTAGCGAAAAAGTTGATCAAGAATGTCAACGTTTCCAACAATCCGACTACTACAAAAATAATATTGAAGCAAGAATCGGTAAAATATTTCAGCAAAATAATAGTAAACCGCAACAGGTTCAACAATCTTTTTGGCAACAACTACAGGTCTTATGTCAACGCTATAGCCAGTTAATTATCCGTGATCAATTTAGTTTAATTTTATACCTATTAACCGCCCCGATTGGAATTTTCTTAATGGCCATGGTTTTAGGGGACAAAAATCCTTTATTTTTGGGAGATAATCCCAGGTTTGAAGATGCTATCCAATCCGCACCTTTAGCCTTAAAAACTCTCTTTGTTTTTACCTGCGCGGAATTATGGGTAGGTTTTGCCTGTTCCCTACAGGAAATTGTCAAAGAATCAGCAATTTATCAGCGAGAAAGATTAGTTAATCTGGGATTATTACCCTATTTATTCTCAAAAATTCTGGTTTTAGCAGCCTTAGCTTTTCTGCAAACAATTGTAATTATCTGCGTAATATTTTGGGGATTTACTGACCCGCAACCGGAATTAATGACCTGGTTAACTGGCTGTTTTGTTACCACATTTTTAACTATATTTGCGGCGATTAATCTCGGTTTATTAATTTCTGCTGGCGTTAGTAATATCACTCAAGCAAATAGTGCCTTACCTTTAATTTTAATTCCTCAGATTATCTTTGCTGGGGTATTGTTTAGCTTAGAAGGTTTGGGGAAATATCTATCATGGTTGATGATTAGTCGCTGGTCGATTGCTGCCTACGGGGTATTAGTAAAGGTGGAAGCTATGATTGCAGAAGCGAAAGAACAAAATACTTTTAATTTCCCTTTACCCTTTGAGGATACCAATCAAGTTTATCAATTATCTATCAATAATTTGTTCTTGAATTGGGGAGTATTAATTCTTCATTCCCTTATTTATTTTCTCCTTACCTATTGGTTGCAAAAAAGAAAAGATATTTTATGATCTGAATGATAACTGATAACTGATAAGTAGGGAGGCACAATTATTTGTAGGATGGGTTAGCGGTAGCGTAAACTATACGGGCGTTGGGTTTCATGCTTCAACCCAACCTACGTTCATCTTATATTTAATTCCACCCACCTACTTAACTGATCACTGATAACTGATCACTGATCACTGATAACTAATCCTACTTAAGTTAACTTCAGATCAAGAGCGATCGGACATTCCACTTTCGTTCCCCCTAAACCGCAGTAACCGCCGGGGTTTTTCGCTAAATACTGCTGATGATAAACTTCAGCATAATAAAATTCAGGTGCGTCGATAATTTCCGTGGTAATCTGACCGTAGCTCGCTTTATTGAGAGCTTCTTGGTAGATCGATCGAGATTTTTCCGCTAATTGCTTTTGCTGGGGATTATAAGTATAGATACCCGATCGATACTGAGTTCCCGTATCATTACCCTGACGCATTCCTTGGGTGGGATTATGACTTTCCCAGAAAACCTTTAACAGTTGTTCGTAGGAAATCACGCTGGGATCATAGACCACTAAGACCACTTCATTATGCCCAGTCATGCCGGTACACACTTCCTGATAGGTGGGATTAGGGGTGATACCAGCCGCATAACCTACGGCCGTGGTGTAAACTCCTTCTAGTTGCCAAAATTTCCGCTCTGCTCCCCAAAAACAGCCTAAACCAAATATTGCGGTTTCCATACCGGTGGGAAAGGGGGGCTGCAAAGGATGACCGTTAACGTAGTGGCCGCTAGGTACGGGCATTTTTTCCGATCGCCCGGGTAGTGCTTCCCTTACTGTGGGCAAAGTTAATTTTTTTCCGAATCCGAATAACACCATAATAAGAATTTGTCCAGAAAGTTTTACCTTACTTTACATTGTCGCTTAATTTTGGCGATTTCAGTGATCGGTGATCAGAACTGAGGCTGCAGCTCAATTTTTGTCAATCTACTGAGTTGGGATTTTGAAAGGGAAACTCTCGGCTAAAACTGGGCGTTATTTCCGATTTTATCACTCAATCCCAACCCCGGAGCGCATTAGTTTTTCGGTGGGATGCTTACAGGCAGTTGTTCATACACTTGTACCAGTTGAGGCGTTGCTGAATCAAGGTATGAATGCCAACTTTGCATCAGATGCAAAAGTTAGTTTGGCTCTAGGTTTTAAAAATACCAGAAAAGAAGATTCATATCTCAAATCAGCAACGCCTAAATCCGACATTCCGCACATCTTCATATACTTTTATGTATTTTTATAGCAGTTTTCATCAGAATGAGTTATAGGCAAGGGGCTTAAGCCCTTTGTTGGCAAAACTTGTCGATACCTCAGTAAAGTGAAAAGTGCTATACATTCCCCAAGATGTTTTGACAAAAAACCTTCATTGTAGAAACTACTATTGAGAACATTTTCAATAATTGATTTTTTCTGAGAAAAAAATTTACAATTCTTCACCTTGATAAAAATCCATCATTGTAGCTATAATCCTTACTGGTAAGGGGTGGTCAGCAATATATTAGTAAAAATTATCAATTGAATGTTAAGAAGTGCGGAAAGTGGGTATATAGAGGTTCTCACACCTGTGTGGTACGCTTAAACCTTTGCTAATTAAGCTTTTTAAGATTGATAATGTACCTCGTGCGAACAGGAAACGCTATAGTCCGATATTTAAATCCGATGTTAAAATTTATTTCCTCAAAAATTTATTTCCGCAAAGACCATCTATGCTACTACCTAGAGATGACTTTTATGGATCTGGGCGATCGCTAGTGCCAGTCTCATCGAAAATTTTGGGTCTGAAACCCCGTCGTTCTACGACGGCTTTGCTGTTAAATATGAGCATCGTTTACGAAATATATGCTAAAATGTGAGGTATGGAAAAAGCCTATTCGTTTCGATTTTACCCCACACCAGAACAAGAGTCGCTATTGCGGCGCACTTTGGGCTGTGTAAGATTAGTTTACAATAAAGCTCTCCATCTCAGAACACAAGCTTGGTACGAAAAGCAAGAAAGAGTAGGCTACGCTCAAACTTCTTCAATGTTGACCGATTGGAAAAAACAAGAAGAATTAGACTTTTTAAACGAAGTTAGCTGTGTACCTTTACAACAAGGGTTAAGACACCTACAAACAGCTTTTACTAATTTCTTTGCTGGTCGTACTAAGTATCCTAACTTTAAGAAAAAACATCAGGGAGGAAGTGCCGAATTTACCAAATCTGCTTTTAAAATTAAAGACAAACAAATCTATTTAGCTAAATGCACAGAACCTTTACCTATTCGATGGTCAAGACAAATACCAGACGGATGTGAACCAAGCACAGTAACAGTCAGATTACATCCTTCTGGACGTTGGCATATTTCAAT
>NZ_JAPZRB010000119.1:0-25210 GCF_027531105.1 Microcystis sp. LE18-22.4A | reverse complement strand
AAATTCGTCGTTTTCGTAGCGATGCAGAAATTCTGCTGTGGACAGTTGATATTTGTCCTCAAATTCTCGCAGTCGTTGTTCGGTACGCTGGATACCCGCTTCAGTGGAACGTAGGGCTTCAGCGATTGCGCCTTCGATTAGAGGTTTGAGGGAGCCGGAGTGATGAGAGATGAGTTTGAGTTCCTTCATAATAGGAAGTCTTGGAGCTACTTTTGCATTATAGACAATTGCTAAGATATCCAGAGGGCGCAGGTTCCTTACGCCACTACACTAGACCTCTCCAATAATTGTCAAACTAAGGGCTGAAGTCCTTTTGATCTATGGTCACTTTTTGGGTTCATTTTTTCTCTTTTCTCCTTCTCTCTCAGATTATACTTTTGACTTTTGACTTTATTTTCCCTTTTTAGCGTCGTTGGCGAGTTGGTTGGCGCGGGCGACGGGATCAAAACGGAGGCTAGGATTCCACTTTTGGGCGATTTTAAAGCCTTCAATTGCCTCATTGATTTTGCCTTCCCTAGCTAAGGCTTCGCTTTGTTTCATTAAAATACTCGCACTAGGCTGGGTGAGGTCAGCAGTTTGGCAGGTCGATAATTTAGCCAGCATTTGAGGATTGACAATCAAATAGTTTTTTAACCAATTACAGCCTCGAACCAACAGGCGATCGAGATTTTCCACAGGCCACACCCTCGCATGAGGAAAGTTGCTTGGCTAATTGGAGTATTTCTTCTAGAGTGACAGTATTTTTCATGATTTTTAGTTGGGTGATAGCAAATATTGCATTATGTTTATGGATATGAACTAAACTCCATCGAAGTTGCATCACCAGAAGGAATAAAACTTGCCCAATAAAAAGGATGTTTTTGCTTCTCACCCTTGAGCATTCCTAGTTGAATTTGTCGTAAAGCTTCACTGCGTCCTTCTCCTTTTTGTAAGCGTTCATAATAGGCAACCATTAAATCTTTAGTCGCATCATCAGAAACTTTCCAAAGGCTAATTAATTGGCTTTCACTTCCCGCAATAACTAAAGCGCGGCGCAATCCATAAACTCCCTGACCGATTTTAATATCTCCTTTCCCCGTATCGCAAGCAGAAAGCACAACTAATTTGGTTCCGACTAAGTTTAAATTGGTAGTTTCTAAAGCAGTCAAAACCCCATCATCTCCTGCACTTTGACCGATTGTAACTCCTGCTAAAACTAACCCAGAACGCAATAAAGGATTCTCAATCACATTACGTTCACCTTGTAGGGGCGAATTGCGTTCGCCCGGATTGCGTTCGCCCGGATTGCGTTCACTCAAATTGCTTTCTGGTTTAAAAAAACCATGAGTAGCGATGTGGAGAACATTCGGTTTTTTCACTTGTTTGACGGCGTTTTCTGTGGCTTGAGAACCAGTTAAAACAGTGGCTTGAGGTAAGAGATTTTTAATCGCTTTAGCTTCTTCCTCTGTACCCGGAAGACCGGGAAAAGTAAACTCAGACAGGTCGATGGAACGAGTGAGAGCGACTTTTTCCCCTGCTTTACCGTAGAAAGGATCAGCTACAATAAGCGGAGATTGTTGACTAGCAAATTTATCTTTAAGGCGCAATAAATCCCGTCCAGAAGTGAGATAGGTAATATGATAATTTTCCACTAAGTATTGATTATTTTCATCTACTAAAGCTTCAAAAGTAATTAAATTAAGTCCAGCATCAGGAGAAAGCAGAATTGTTTTAGTATTGCCTAATAATTGACGGATAGGCTGCATCAATATCTCATCAAGTTGACGCGCTGATTCTTTGAGTTGGGGAATAGGAGTTTGAGGTATTCCAGTTACTTTGTCAACATCTGCAAGATTGTTACGGAAGTAAATTAATTTGTCCTCAATCGGTTTAGCTTCCCCTAAATCCTTGGCTTTGATGTCACCATTGGGATAGAGAATATAAACAGCATAACGAGGAATGCCAAAGCGTTGATTTTCAGGTGCTTTAGGATTAAAAGGTCGATAGCGGACTATTTCAACTAAAGCAGCATTAGCAGGGATTAACTTTTGAATACCTTCGAGGGTAATGGGTTGGGATAGGCTACGAAATTCGGCACTACGAACACCGATTTTACCCTCTATTTCTTTTGCTTTTTCGGTAACTTCTTCAAGTTGTTGACGGTAAATTTCTGGTGAGGGAAAATCATCATGCTTTTTAAAAGTTAGGTTAGATAGTTGAGTCCGAACTTCAATCAGTTGAGTTAATAATTGTTGACTTTCGAGGTCATCAGTACGTTGTCGGAGAATTTGTAAGCTATTGGTTGAAACATCTAAAATTCGTCCTTTACGTTCTAAGATAGTTTTTAGTGCCAGTTGAGTCGCTTGGGGATTATCGGGTGCAGATTGGAGGTTAAGGGAAATTACTCCATCAGTTGTTCCTGATACGGTTCGTATATAATCCTGTTTTTGCTTTTCATCCCCCATTTTTAGATTTTCTGAGAGGTTGTATTCTTGTACTGCAAGTCCTTGAGTGAGATAATTAATTGCTTGAGGAATATCATCTTGAGACCAGTAAAGTCCTGCCAAATTGTTGAGGCTGGCTGCGGTTAGGGGATGGTTGTCTCCTAATTGTTGTTTATGGATAGCTAATGCTTGTTTGTAGAGGGGTTCGGCTTCGCTGTATCTTCCTTGAACTGTGTAAAGTCCTGCCAAATTGTTGAGACTGATGGCGGTATCGGGATGGTTGTCTCCTAATTGTTGTTTCCTGATAGTTAAGGCTTGTTTGTAGAGGGGTTCGGCTTCGCTGTATCTTCCTTGAGAATCGTAAAGTGATGCCAAATTATCGAGACTGGTGGCGGTTAGGGGATGGTTGTCTCCTAATTGTTTTTTGAAGATAGCTAAAGCTTCTTTGTGACGGGGTTCGGCTTCGCTGTATCTTCCTTGAGACTGGTAAAGTAATGCCAAATTGTTGAGACTAGCAGCGGTATCGGGATGGTTGTCTCCTAATTGTTGTTTCCTGATAGCTAAGGACCTGTTGTAGAGGAGTTCGGCTTCGCTATATCTTCCTTGAACTCTGTAAAGTGCAGCCAAATTTTAGAGTCTGGAAGCGGTTAGGGGATGGTTGTCTCCTAATTGTTGTTTAATGATAGTCAAGGCTTGTTTGTAAAGGGGTTCGGCTTCGCTATATCTTGCTTGAACCCCATAAAGTAATGCCAAATTGTTGAGACTGGAGGCAGTATCGGGATGGTTGTCTCCTAATTGTTGTTTCCTGATAGCTAAGGCTTGTTTTAAAAGGGGTTCGGCTTCGCTGTATCTTCCTTGAGACTGGTAAAGTAATGCCAAATTGTTGAGAATGGTGGCTGTGGCGGGATGGTCGTCTCCTAATTGTTGTTTAATGATAGTCAAGGCTTGTTTGTAGAGGGGTTCGGCTTCGCTGTATTTTCCTTGAACTCCATAAAGTTCTGCCAAATTGTTGAGACTGGTGGCGGTGTCGGGATGGTTGTCTCCTAATTGTTGTTTAATGATAGCTAAGGCTTCTTTGTAGAGAGGTTCTGCTTCGCTATATCTTCCTTGAACTCTATAAAGTCCTGCTAAATTGTTGAGAATGGTGGCAGTTAGGAGATGGTTGTCTCCTAATTGTTGTTTGATGATAGTCAAGGTTTGTTTGTAGAGGCGTTCAGCTTCGCTATATCTTCCTTGAACTCTGTAAAGTTCTGCCAAATTGTTGAGACTGGAGGCAGTATCGGGATGGTTGTCTCCTAATTGTTGTTTCCTGATAGCTAAGGCTTCTTTGTAGAGGGGTTCAGCTTCACTGTATCTGCTTTGAGACTTGTAAAGTCCTGCCAAATTGTTGAGACTGATGGCGGTGGCAGGATGGTTGTCTCCTAATTGTTGTTTAATGATAGTCAAGGCTTGTTTGTAGAGGGGTTCGGCTTCGCTGTATCTTCCTTGAACTCTGTAAAGTTCTGCCAAATTGTTGAGACTGATGGCGGTAGAGGGATGGTTGTCTCCTAATTGTTGTTTCCTGATAGCTAAAGCTTGTTCTGCCAGAGGAATCGCCTCGTTGTATTTCCCCTGCTGATACAATTGAATAACTTGCTGAGTTAGCCTCTCTGCTTCGGCTAATTTATCTTGCGGTGAAACCTGAGAAATCACCTGTCCCACCGTTGGGTTTAACATGACTCCCGATAATCCCATAATCCCGGTAATGACGACAACCGCTATCCCTGATTTGATTGATACTTTCATTGGTTTTTTATCCCTAGAGTTTATTGATAGGCAAAAACATTAACTTGAATAGATTTGTCGGGTTGAGCCTTGTGCTGTAGTAAAATTCTGATTTTTTCTGCCGTTTCACCACTAAAAACAACCTCTCCAGAATTATAACATTACTTTAAGGCAGAGCCTTAGATATTGTGTTCCAAGGCAAAGCCTTGGAACAAGGGGACAAGGAGAATTTGTTTTAAGTACCATAATTAGTATAAGGCCGTTTATAGGGTGGTTGCAGTCCCAAAACAATATCCTCCCTCTTAACACCCATTGAAATTAAATCCTCTGCTGGGTTCAATTCCGTTAAATTTTGTTGTAGCCAGATCTTATTATCACGAATATCAAAATGAACAATCGAGCGGTAAACTCGTTTTAAACCTTCCCATCCTACATTCATCCACTGATAATGATCCCGTTCCACATCAAACATTAATTGTACTTCTACGTCTTCACCGGTAACATCTTCTGCTACATAGCGACTTAACAAATTTTGCACTGCTTGACGATATTTTATGAGTTTATCTTTATCCATTGTGTAATTACCTCCGTACAAAAGTAGTAGCCATTATCCATAATTTATAGTAATTTCAAATAAGTTGTAGGGGCGAAGCATTCGGATAAGAAATCTACGGTTTCAGCGATAGGTTATTGCCCGAATGCTTCGCCCCTACGGGAGTGCTATAACTTCCATCCTTACTCCCTCCTTAAAATGTCATTAATTATTTTATCCAATTCCTGAACCTGCGAAGTATCCCCTAACTGATTATAAGTCCCCTTCGCCTTGGTTAACCACTGTATCGCCTCATTCTTATTTCCCAAGATACGATAAGCTATTCCTAAACCCGCTTGTATCTCCGCTTGCACTGACAAATTCTGCGTATTTGTTGCCAGTTTTAACGCCTTTTCATAAGGTTTTTTTGCCAACTGAGGCAACCCTATCTTAAGGTAAGTATCCCCTAACAGTTGATAAACCGTAGCAACCTGACTATTTTGCTTCACCAATCCTTCTAATACCTCAACCGCATCCCCATACAACCCATAACCTCGATAAAGATGCGCTAAAACTAACCCTGCTTCCTCCGGGGATAATTGCTGCTGTTGAACAGCTTTAAGAGCATCTAAAACCGTTTTCTTCGTCTGTTCATCTAATATTATAAACCCGACGTTTTCATCATCACGTCTAGAAGACGCACCATTATCAGCTTCTATGGTTACTCGATATCGCCTTCCTGCTTCCAGAAGAGGTTCACCAGGATAGACTATTTCAGTTTTATTTGTCTGCGTTTCCCAATTAACCCCATCTATTTTGACAGTATAATTAGTTGCACCCGGAACAGCATTCCACCGCAGGGGAGGACGATTGGTGAAAATATTCGTTTGACGAGGAGTAATTAGATAAGGTAATTTTGCTAAAACTTTCTCTTTATTTCCTGTTGGACGGAGGGTTGTATTATTACTATTGGGAAGTGAAATCACAGGATTTCCCCGAGGACAGCCACTAGAAACAATATACTTTCCTGTTTTAACCGTCCAAGTCTGTTGATTACTACAATAAACCTTAACTGAAGCATTAGCTGCCACTTCTAACTCATCATCAAAACTGAGGGTAAGTCCGACAGAAGCGGGAAGGGTTTTTTTCCATTGTGGTTTTTTAACGGTAACTTTCCCTTTTACCTGAAAAATCGTGTTAACTCCAACAGTGTTGCTAAAAGTCGCCGCCGGAAATCCTACCGTAATTAATATCAGGGAAATGGGGGTAAAGAGTTTGAGAAATTTATTCATGGGTTGAATCACTTGAGGTTTGGCTTTAATTAGGTTCGTTGTTGAACTTTAGCATAAGATTTCAGAAAACGGGTTTTTTAAAAAAACCGTTTTCTCGTCTAACTTGTTATACTATACTACTACAACTTAAAACCTCACCATTCCCTAATCTTCCCTATGGGGTTGGAGACAAGCTTTGCACCCTCACTGAAGGAGTAATTTCCCACTTCCGCTCGCAACTATAGAATTAGCTATAATAAAATTACCACAGGTATCATCTTCATATTTATGGAAACTATATGACCTTAAAACAATTAGACCGAATTACTTTTAAATCCAAAATTATGGCAGGTCAAGCCTGTATTCGAGGAATGCGTATTCCTGTTTCTTTAATTCTTAATCTACTTGCTAACGAAAAGCCGATAGAGGAAATCTTAGAGGAATACCCTGACCTAGAAAGAGAAGATATTCACCAATGTTTATTATATGCTTCTTGGTTAGCCAGAGAACAAGTTCATCATTTTGAATTAATCGAGCAATGGAGATAGAGTTTCTAGCGGATATGGGGATTTCTCTGCGTACAGTCTCATGGTTAAGAGAACAAGGTTATGATGTCGTTCATCTTCGAGATGAAGGCTTACAAACTTTATCTGATCAGTAAATTCTTGCCAAAGCAAAAAGAGAAAAGCGGATAATTTTAACTGTCGATCTAGATTTTTCTCAACTTCTCGCTATTAGTGGTGATAATTTACCAAGTGTCATCCTATTCCGTTTAGGCAATGAAAACTACAATCTAATTAATCAGCGTTTAACTATAGTTTTACGAGATTGTACAAAAGCATTAAAGACGGGAGCAATTGTGTCAGTGACAGATCGTATTTTTCGGATTAGACTTTTATCAATTTAAGATTTTTGCTTTATAGCGTTCATGGAGTCTTCCCGTTAATTCCATCTTAAATATTGTGTTCCAAAAGCGAACACCTTTATTATTGAGTACAAATTATAACATTGGCAAATAATCTCCCTGTCCTCTGTGTCTCTGTGGTTAATTACACTTCGTTTCTGAATAGTCACCAATAATTATAGGTTCTTTGTTGGGAATTTTGACAATAATTTCGACAGTTCCACCTAAGGCGTTAACTACTTCGCGCAGTGTATTTAGCTCTAGATTTTGCTCTTGTTTAAGGTTAGGTACTATTGATTGCTGTACTTCAAGATGCTCTGCCAATTCTGATAAAGATAAACCTAGTTTTTCCTGCAAATACTTAAGCGTAAGTTCCTCCAGATAAATTTGGGAAGCTCTTGCTTTAATAATTGCTTGTCGTTCTCCACAAAGTTTATTAAATTCTTCCGAGAAGTTGGTATATTCTTTCATGACTTTTCTTCCTTAAGTTTTTCCAGATATTTTTGATAACGTTGATCTGCTATAGGAATATTTTCTTTGTACCATCTTTTGTTACCTGACTTGTTCCCCCCAACAAGTAAAATTGCTTGTCGATGAGGATCAAAGGCAAATAAAACACGCCAAGGTTCACCTTTATACTGAATACGAAGCTCTTTCATATTCTTAAAAGAAGCTCCTTCAATGGTATCAACTCGTGGTCTCCCCAGTGCTGGTCTAAGTTTCATCAATACAGTTAAAACAGCAAATACTTCATTTTGAAGTCCCTGTTCTTGTTGATAAAACCAGAACCTAAAATCTGGATCAAATATAATATTCCATTCCATAACTATAATATAGTCTGTACATAAAATAATGTCAAGCTTTCAGTTAAACATTCGGCTCTCTTGCCATCATCAGTATAAATTATAATATCGGTGAATAATCTCTGTGTTCTTTGTGTCTCTGTGGTTAATTACCCTCGATAATCTCCGTACCTTGCTCCAACTCAAAAATGCTATGATAAAAACAAACTATCACTTCTTATCAAGTATGGACAAACAAAACCCTCAATCTAACGCAGAATCAGACAATTTAATGGAAGAACTCGATGCTAAATGGGATGCACTAGAAAATGACCCAGAATTTCGCAAAAAACCTTTTTGGCAAAGAATTGTTGAGATTGGTAACGTTGTTCCCCAATCAGAATGGCGAAAACACTTTCCCAGAGACTTTGCGCGTAACGCGGAACATTATATGTACGGCGCACCGAGAGAAGATGAGGAAGAATAACAAACACAGAACTAACGTCAATTCAAAGTTATAATATATGTAGTAAACCAATCCCACTAAATGATTATGAATCCCCCAAACAATCCCACTCGCACAGAAGAAATTCCGACAATAGAGGAACTTCCGACAATAGCTGAATTACAAGCAAAATTCGCTCAACTTCAAGCTGATCCCGAATTCCGCAAAAAACCTTTTTGGCAAAGAATTGCAGAAATTGGCGCACTTGTTCCCCAGTCAGAATGGCGAAAACACTTACCTACAGACTTTGCGCGTAATTTTGAACACTATATGTACGGCGCACCAAGAGAAGATGAGGAAGAATGAGAAAAATTTTCTTAGATACATCCTATTTGCAAGCACTCGCTGATTATAGAGACAATCTCCATGAACTTGCCACACTAATGACAGTAAGACTAGGAAAATTTACAGGAATTACTAGCGAAATGATTTTGACAGAATTACTTAACGCATTGTCAGGAAGAGGAGATTATCTACGCCAATCTGCTATTAACTTAACCAACGATTTGAAAAACGATTCTAGTATAGAAATCATTCCCCAAACCAGTGAACAATTTGAGCAGGCTTTTGATTTTTACCAAAGACGATTAGATAAAGGATACAGTTTAACTGATTGTGCTTCCATGCAGATTATGAGACAACTGGAAATCTCTGAAATATTAACCTTTGATAAGCATTTTCAGCAAGAAGGATTTAGCGCATTACTCAGAGAATAGTCACTAAACTTTACTTCACTTTAATTTTTTCCTCGCTTCATATAACCATTGCTCCTCCTCCGTATTAATTTCCCTCCCTTCGGCTAATTTAAGACATTTACGCCAATTTTCCTGAGATAATTTCTTGTCTTCTTTTTCTAAAAGTTGAGCATAAATACAAAAAGCAGCACCGGGATTGCGGATAAATTTCTGATAAGCTGGATTTTCAGCGATACCAATAGCAACTAAAAGATTAGGAACTGCATCTTCACTGCGATTTTGCTTAAATCTGGCCCAGCCTAGATTTTTATAAATACTATATTTTTGTACTGCTAAATTGCGTTTCTCATCTTCAGTAAATTGGTCTAGTTTTTCATCTTTTTCTGCTAATAATCTCTTAGCTTTTTCCAGTAACTCTACCGCTTCTGCATTCTTATTATCGCGCAGATACCAATAAGCGAGATTATTATAAGCATCTATAAAACCACCTTTTGCTGCAATTAAATAGTGTTTCTTCCCATTAGTCAAATCCTGTAACTCTTCATAAAGTGTTGCCAACTTATAATGAGCATCTAGATTATCTGGATCTAACTCAATTGCTTTTAAATACTTCTCTTCGGCTGAAGCTAAATTAGGAAATTCTTGACTTGCTGGCGGAGGAGATTGTAAACGGCTTCCTTCTTGCTTATAAAGCTCAGAAAACCAAGAGAAATTTAGATAAATTCCCAAGAGAATAGCAAAGACTATTACTGTTACAGAAAACTGTATTTCTTCATACCAATGTTCAGCAATCCCAAGCAATTTCATTAACTTAACAAAACCCTTCTGGCGCGTCCGTGTGAGAGCATTTTCAGTTTGTAATAAAGAAATGAAAGTCGAAAAAATAACACCTCCTATTTCTAGCAAACCTGAACCACCACTAAGAAACCGAGTAGCAATCGTTCCGATTAATGTAAAATTAACCCCTAATAAAACCAGTTTACCGATTCTCAATAGCCAATCAAAGCGATTGCAAGGATGCAAAGATTCCCTACTTTCTAAATGCCACCACCAAGCCTGAGCAGAAATAGGTAAAGTCTCCCGATATTCAGCTAAGTCAAGAACTTGAGTAATTTTGTAGCTTTTCTGTTTTAATCTATTATCTTGTTCGATTAATTTTGACGACATATCAACCGAAATTTCCGCCTCAGCTTCCATTTGTTTATGAAGAGCATCTCTGGCGGCAATAATTTCTAAAGCCTGTGCTTTTTTCAGAGATTTATTATGAGAAGTATCTAAATAATTTAGAGCATTCTGGTAACGCTCTAAAGCAACTTGAAAGGGTGTCGGCACAGGTGCAGGAGAATTCATATTATACTAAATCCGTTGAGCATAGGTTACTTATAAGGACAGGCAAAAGGCAAGAGGCAAAAGGCAAAAGGGGGAATAAATAATCAGTTTTTAATAACCAGATTTAGTATTATACAATCCTAAAAGTTTAGTTTCTTTCACTGTTTGAGGGTAAAAAATACCTCGGCAAAACTGGCTGCTGATACTAAATCCTGTTTAAAAAGTATAGGAAAGTGGGAAGATGGGGCAAAAAACCAAAGAAATTAGGAACTATATGTCCCTAATTCCTGTAGTATATGCCATTGTATCTAACGGGCTTGGAGAGACTCGAACTCCCGACCTTGTGGTCCGTAGCCACACGCTCTAATCCACTAAGCTACAAGCCCTTGTTTTTCTCAACAGTAAACTACTATAGCACAGGTTCATTCAATGACGCAAGAGGGTAAAGAAAAATTATCTCATCTCGACGGCCAAGGCCAGGCCCAGATGGTGGATGTATCGGAGAAAATGCCCACTAAACGCACTGCTATCGCCCTAGGACAAGTGAGAATGCTAAAAACGACTTTTGAAGCCATAGAACAGGGAAATGCGCCCAAAGGTGACGTTTTAGGGACGGCCAGACTAGCAGGAATTATGGCGGCCAAACAAACTTCCTCCTTAATTCCCCTTTGCCATCCCTTACCCCTGCAAAAAATCAATGTTCAGATTATCCCGAAAGCAGAGTTACCCGGCTACGAAATTCGGGCAGAAGTGGTGACAAAATCGGAAACTGGGGTAGAAATGGAAGCTTTAACGGCGGTATCTGTGGCAGCCTTGACTTTATACGATATGGCTAAAGCGTTAGAAAAATCAATCCTGATTGAAAATATCCGTCTGCTGAGTAAAACAGGAGGGAAATCAGATTATCATCAGGATTCCCTGTTGCGATGAAAACTCTAAGTAGGGTTTGCGGCAAAAAGTTTTTCCTGGTGTCAGGGTGTGGGGTGTGGGGTGTAGGGTGTGGGGTTGTACCAATTTTCAGGGAGTCAATTACCTAATTTTCGGGGAAAAAGTACCTGACTCCAATCGCTGGCACTTTTTGATTTCAAAAAAGCCTAAAGATATTATCCAAGAAGGTTTTTAGATTTATTCAGCAAACCCTAAGTAACCCCTTCTAACTTTTCATCGGTCAATTGATATAATTCCTGTAATTTCTCTAATTTGTCGGGGTCTGCTTGCCAAAAACCGCGACCCTGTGCTTCTAACATTCTACCGACAATATTACGGAAAGCTTCGGGATTAGCTTGACGCAATTTTTCCGCCATTTCTGCATCAAAAGCGTAGGTATCGGCTGCCTGATCATACACCCAATCGTCACTAAAATTAGCCGTACCGCCCCAACCAATTAAAGCGGTCATTCTTTGGGAGATTTCGTAGGCCCCACCGGAACCTTGATTAACCATGGCATTGGCCCATTTAGGATTGAGTAATTTACTGCGGTATTCTAAGCGCAAAACCTCCTCTAATTTGCGGGGAGTTGTATCATTGGAAAAACTCTCGACAAAACTTGTCATTACCCGTTTACCGCTTTGTTTTTCTGCGGCTAATTTTAATCCTCCCGTGTTGCCGTAGTATTCCTGAATATCGGTTAAACCGTATTCTACCGAGTCAATTTCTTGGATAATACTTTCACTGGTTTTTAATAACTGTTGTAGCACTTCTGGCCGCGCTTGTCCCTTATCTTGACGACCATAACTAAAAACATTACGCTTTTCCCAAGTTTTCGCTAATTCGTTGTCATTGTCCCAATTTCCCTCCACTACTTGGTCATTAACTAAAGAGCCAAAATCCCCGGCAGGATTGGAAAATAAACGAGCGCTGGCATTGTCAATTCCTTGACTTTTTAAGGCTAAATAGTGCTTACGGATATAATTATCATTTTCCGATTCTTCTATCTCGGCTGCCCGCTGCATTAAATCATCCAATAACTCGATAATATTGATAAAAGTATCCCGAAAAATTCCCGATAAATTAGCCAGAATATCGATGCGCGGGTGTCCAATTTCCCCTAGAGGTTTTAATTCATACCTGACAATTCTTCCTGTTCCCTCTTTCACCGGTTCCGCACCGACTAATTCTAAGAGAATACCCAGGGATTCACCCTTAGTTTTAATCACATCTAATCCCCAGAGTAAAACTGCTACAGTTTCGGGATATTTTCCTTTTTCGGTTAAGTTTTGTTCTAGCAGTTTTTTGGCGATTTCCCGTCCGCGGGTGTAGGCTGCTGGGGAAGGCATCCGGTAGGGGTCTAAAGCGTGTATATTGCGTCCTGTGGGCAAAACTCCCGCACCATCCCGGAGTAAATCCCCCCCCGGTGCCGGTGGTACATATTCCCCATTTAATCCCCGCAAAAGATTAGTTAACTCTTCGCTATTTTGTCCTAATAAATTTTTAATAGCAATGCCTTCTTTAAGCTTTTCATTGGTTGCTTCATCAGCGATAATTTGCTGAAATTCTCGCTCAGATAAATCGGTAAAATAAGCATCAAGATAACCTTTTAATTCTTCCTGATTAGGAGCAGTTCCTAGGGTGTGTAAACCCGAAGAAAATAGTCTTTGTTCGACGATTTGTAGGTAATTATACACCTTGACAAAATAATCGGTTAGTGCATAGCGGCTAAATAATTTGGCATTTTCTAAAGTGAATTCTATTCCCTGTTTTTCTGCTTCCAGAAAAGGACAATCTTTAGAGATACCTGTATCAATAATCTTTTGGAGGATACTATCTCTTAAAGCGTAATTTTTCTCAGGATTTTCTCGAAACTCTGCAATCAAATCTCGTAAAATCATCAATTCTTTATATAATCCCGCTCGTCCGTAGGGAGGCACATTATGGGAAATTAACACCCCATAGCCGCGACGTTTGGCTAGGATAGATTCCGAGGGATTATTAGCGGCATAAATATATAAATTCGGTAAATCTCCTAATAAAATATCTGACCAAGAATAACCAGTATTTCCTAGGGGTGAACCGGGCAGCCATTCGACGGTTCCGTGCATACCAAAATGAACGAGCGCATCGGTCTTAAAATCTTTTTGTAACCACTGATAAAAGGCTGCATACTGAGGGTGAGGAGTTAAATCTTTTTCAAACATTAACCGCATCGGATCCCCAGCAATTCCTAAAGGTGGCTGCACTCCAATCCAGATATTACCTAACTCAATTCCCCCTAAATGATATTGGTCGCCAATAGTTTTTATTCCCGCATCTTTAAGGGATTTCCAGTGTTTTTCAATGCGAGAAGTTAATAGATAACCTAGCCAATTTTCTAAAGTTTCTATCGATAAACGATTTTGTTTAGAGAGATTTTCATCATCGGCAAATTTAACTTTTTGAATAATTTCTTCCCCGTCTTCGGGAATCGTTCCCAGATTATAACCCTGCGCTTGTAAAGCTTGTAAAAACTTAACTAAACTCCGGGGAACATTTAATAAAGCTGCCGTACCAACTGCCCCATAACCCGGGGGAAATCCATAGAGAATGATGGCTATTTTGCGTTCTTGCGGAGGGGTTTTATGTAACTTAATCCAACTGTTTAAACGTCCAGTTAAACGCTGTAATCTTTCAGGGATTAAATAGATAGTTTCCCCCACTAATCCCCCCAGAGGAATCGTATCAATTGCCCCATCTAATTCAGGTAAAGCGTATAGAACCACACTCTGTAAACCACCGATTCCCTGTCTTGTCCAAGAATAAATATCTTGAATCAATAAAGGGGCAGCGATAAGATAAGGAATATTTTTAGCCGACAGAATTCGTTTAGCCACTTCTACCTGTCTTCCTGCTTCCATAGAACCCGCAGGACCCCCCACCAAAGGAAAGCCAATCGTCGAGACAATTGCATCTACTGTCACCGCATCTTCACTTAAAGAAGGAGTTTCAATGATTCCTTTTTTTCTTTGCTGAATTTCGTAGTCTGTGGTTAACCAATCCCGAACAATTGTATGGCCTTCCACTCCGTTAATAAACACGGGTAAGGGAATTAAATTAGCCGTTTCAAAATGACGGATTAATTGATTAATATAGGGTAGTTTACTGATAACGTGCTTCCGATAAAGCAGCAGCGCCACCACTGGTTTATCAAGGGATTTATTTTTTTTATACCAGGTCAAATATTCTTGGGGAGTGAGAAAATAACCCTGATAATCTGGGTGTAATAGTCCCTTATTGGGAGTTTCAATAACTTCGGGTATTTCCTGTACTTTTAATCCTAGATATTTTTGGGCAATTACCCAACACATAGCGGCCACATTTTCGGTTCCTCCCGCATTCCAATAACCGTAAATAATTAACCAATTACGCAAATCTTGAACTTTTTTAGCGGGAATAAATTTCAGTAGTTTCGGACCAGTTTTAAGGAAACTGAGATAACCGGCTAACTTATCTTCTTCCTTGCCACTGGAAAATTTACTCAAGATAAATTGAATTGGTTTTGGCATTCCTTTTGGTTTATCCCCGATGGCAAATTCTCCCAAACGGGTTAAACTCATTAACTCTAAAGCAGACTCAAAAACTAAGCGAATCGGAATCTCTGCCGCTCGTTGCCGCAGCCAAGTAACTTGATCGTAATCGAAGATCAAACTAGCAAAAAAAACGTCGGCAGTGGCTAAAGCTTGCTCGACTATTTCCGGTTCGCTCGTCAAGGATTTATCGCTAAATACTTTTACTTCTAAATCGGGACATTTAAAACTAGCCAACAGGCCCGATTGCCGATACAAATTCCTGTTAAAGGTTTCAAAGCCAACAATTAAAACAATGCTTTTCATAAGAATATATTTTTAGACCAATCAGGGTGCGTTATCCTGCCTGAAAACACCCCCTGAAATGATCATAACGACAAATTAATAATAACTGCCGGATTTGCGATGATGGATAGCGGTTAAACCCTGGTGTAAAACCTTACCTTTTTCTGCGATCGCATAAAGCAGCCAATGATCACCGCACTCCATTCGTTGTTCTACCCGACATTCCAGATAAGCGAGCGCTTCGGCCAAAATCGGCCCACCGTTCTCAGCTTTAGTGGTTTCGATATTAGCAAAACGATCTTCTCCGGGGGAAAAAGGTTTAAGAAAATGCTTCATTAAAGCCAAATGTTGACCTTCTTGGAGGATATTAAGGACAAAAGGCGTACCGCTATAGAGCAGAGACTCGATCGCTCGTTCTTTCGCCACGGCAATAGTCAATCCGGGGGGGGTGAACGTCGCTTGCGACACCCAAGAGGCTAACATGGCGCCGCGCAATTCTCCCAATTCGCAGGTGACGATACAGAGAGAACCCACCAAACGTCCCAGGGCTTGCGATCGCCGATCGCTTTGGGATTGGTTAACATTAGTTTTCGGTTGTCTGCTTTTGCGAGCTTTTTTGACTGCTTGAGCGAAATCGGTTCCCGCTTCCTCACAGGTCTTTAAAATTGCCTCCGTGGGCTTAAATTTAACCCGAATTGGCTCAAAACCGAAGCGATAACCGCCATCCCGGAATTTACCTTCCAAAAGATCGATCGCTTCGCCACTCCAACCGTAGGAGCCAAAAACCCCCACCAGCTTGCTTTTATCGCCATTTGCCAGGGTAATCCCCAAGGCGGTTTGGATGGGAGTCGGTGCGTGTCCTCCCAAAGTGGGGGAACCAAAGATAAAACCGACACTTTTTTCGATCGCCGTTTTGATCTCGTCCGGTTCAGCGAACTCGGCATTAATCGCCGTGACTGCTACTGCCGCTTTCGTGATCCCCATGGCGATCGCTTGAGCGAGGGTGGCGGTGTTGCCGTAGGCACTAGCATAAATCAGGGCGATTGTCAACTCTTGGGACTTTTGTACTGCTAACCATTGTTGATAGGAAAGGGTCAATTCGTGCATCGCGTAACGCACCAGAGGACCGTGACCAACAGCATAAAATAAGGGCGATTTAGCGGCTAATTTCTCCAAAGCGTTGCTAATTTGGCTGGCATAGGGAGCCATGAGACAATCGAAATAATAACGCCGATCTTCGTTATAAACGCTCCAACCCTCATCAAAAATTTGGTCGCCACAAACGTGCGCCCCGAATAATTTATCGGTGTAGAGAATATCAGTTTTACTGTCGTAGGTACAGAGTTGATCGGGAAATCGGGGGTTAGGAGTGGGGATAAATTCTAATTGATGGTTGGCTCCTAAATTTAATATTTCTTCCCCCTTGACAACCAACAGATTTAATGCTTCGGTTTCGAGAATTTTTTTCAGGGAAATTGCCCCTGGATTAGAACAAACAAAAGTGACTTGAGGAGCGATTTCTAAAAGTGCCTTGAGGGTGACGGCACGATTGGGGTTAACGTGACCGAGAATAATATAATCAATAGTTTTCGGATCGATTCTTTTAGTTAAAGCCTCTAAAAATATGGACGAAAATGATTCCCCTGGTGGATCAAAAAGAGCGACCTTTTCACCTTTAATCAGATAACTATTGGCGGTGGTTCCCTTTTGTAATCCATATTCGATCTCGAATTTTAACCGGTCCCAAGTGCGGGAACGAAAGACAAAAGTATCGACGGCAATCGGTGCTACTTGTACATCTCTCGGTTTGACAATTGCATTATTCATAATCTTAGTTACCAGTTATCAGTTAAGTAGTCAATTAGTTAAGCGGCAACTTGAGGCTGTCATCATTTTTTACTAGGCAAGTTTGGCATCAAAGTCAACACTTGATTTTTGACTAAATACAGCCTTTTATCGCTAGGGACGAGTGGGGAAATTTATAGGTTATCTTGCCAGCCGGAAGGACATCAATATCTAAAGTACACTATCTCTGGGAAGAAACCTAGCTTCTAGCAATTGGCTCGCGGGTAACGATACTCCTCTGGGGGGATTTGCCAGTCTATTGAGAAATTCTAAAGGGAACGTGATCCCCAGAAGCGAGGTGCTAGTCTGAGGAAAACCCTGCTCTCTCCCTATCAGGCAAAGTTTTTATGAGCTATCAGCACTCGTCTTTTGACTGCACTAGCGCCAATTTTGAGAAAGCCGCTTTGACTCATTTTCGCACTCTTGTGGCTTTTTTACCGGACAATTGCCGTATTTACCGGCAAACTTGGGAATTCTCTACGGTTCTCTGTCTCGATTTTCTAGCCTGTTTGCAGGGACTAGCAATCACTCGTCAAAATTTCGCCCATCTAGTTAATGTGACACAAGAACTGGGTTTAGGTCAAGCAATTATTTTGAAAGTAGGCAATAAAATCGTTGAGTGGCATCGTTTAAACTAAAATCTCAATTTTCGACCATCTCAACAGTCTAGAAAAAAATCGGCTCTCTGTGTTCTTTGTGTCTCTGTGGTTTATCTTTAACGCTTATAACTACCTCTTACCTCTGGGTGCATCTCATTTTTGCACTCTCAAAAATTAATTATGCAAGAACTCTATAGTAGGGTTGATTCATGAATCAACCCTACCCAAACCCTAGAGCGCATTGGTTTTTCGGTGGGATGCTTACAGGCAGCTGCTGATATGTCTGTAATAATTTAAGGGTCACTGATAATTGCTGATTGTCGGTATTTCTGCAAATGTGAGAGGCACCCCTTGCCTCTTGTCTATCCTAACCAAGAAGTTAATTTTGTCCTATCTAGAACTGTTTGAGTCTAGAAAAAGCACCGATAATTTGACCAAGGCTAATACCACCATCATTAGTGGGAACAGTTTGCTGCCAGTAGGGTTGAAATCCCGAAGCTTGTAAGCGATTAATTGTTCTTTCCGTCAGATAACGATTTTGAAAACAGCCTCCCGTCAGGAGAATTTTTTCTCTGCCTATTTTCTGAGCAATTTCTACAATAATCTCACTTAAACTATTATGAAATTTAGCGGCAATTATGCCGATTTGTACTTGTTTTTCTAAATCCTCAACAACTCCTAAAATTAGCTGATTCCAATCAATAACTATGGGTGAGTCAGCTGATAAAGAAAAATTATAATATTCCTCCGTTTTAATGCCCTCAAGGGCAAATTCTAACTGCATTGCTGCCTGTCCCTCAAAACTTAATTGATAACATAAACCTAGAATCGCCGCCACACCATCAAACAAACGCCCGACACTAGAAGTTAAAGGACAATTAATTTTTTTGGTTAACATTTGCCTAAAAATCGACCATTCCTGTTCACTAAAAGCTGATTTTATCCTATCAGTATTTTCCATAACTTCTAGTAATCCTAAAGCCACTCGTCTGGGTTCTTTAACCGCTTTTTCTCCTCCCGGTAATAGCCAGGGTTTAAAATGGGCGACTCGCTGCCAAGAATCGGCAGTGATATGGATAAATTCTCCCCCCCAAATTGTGCCATCTAAACCGTATCCTGTTCCATCCCAAGCAACCCCTAAAACCGGAGGTTGTAGCTGATGCTCTGCCATGCAGGATAAAACGTGAGCGTAATGGTGTTGAATGGGAATAACGGGCAAATTTAAGCTATAAGCGTACTTGGTTGCTAGATATTCAGGATGGGCATCACAGGCGATAATTTCCGGTACAAACTCGTATAATTTTTTTAAACTATCGAGAATATTTTCAAAGTGATTAACGGCATTAACTGTATCTAAATCGCCGATATGTTGACTGATAAAAACTTGATTTTTTTGGTAGATAGCCACGGTATTTTTAAAATAACTTCCCACGGCCAGAATCGGAGGAAAATCTCCCTCATTAACTTTAACGGGAAAGGGAGCATATCCCCGCGCTCGCCGCAAAATCATCCCTTTTCCCGCCATTTCCCTGATAATAGAGTCATCCACTGGTCGAACAATAGGACGATTATGAACTAGAAATAAATCGGCGATAGTTCCCAATTTTTCTAAAGCTTCTTTTTCCTCAATACAGATAGGTTCATCGGCTAGATTACCACTGGTTGCTACAATAGGAAAGCCCAATTCTGCTAATAAAAGATGATGTAAGGGAGTATAGGGTAACATGACTCCTAGATAGGGATTACCCGGAGAAACGGCAGCAGAAAGATAATTTTTTCGCTGTTTAATCAGGACAATTGCCGCTGCAGGAGACTGCAATAATTGCGATTCTAAAAAAGATACATAACCGTGGTTTTTCACTAACTCAAGATTAGGATACATCACGGCAAAAGGCTTATCCGGTCGCTGTTTACGTTGTCGCAATTTTTGCACTGCTTCCGTATTTCTTGCATCGACGACTAGGTGAAATCCTCCTAATCCTTTGATCGCTATAATTTTTCCCTGTTCAATTGCTCTAGCAGTAGCAATTAAAGCTTGATCTTTTTCCGCTAATACACATCCTTGACTATCTAAAAGACTAATTTGGGGTCCGCAACGAGGACAGGCATTCGGTTGGGCATGAAAACGGCGATCTAGAGGGTTTTCGTATTCCCTTTGACATTCGGGACACTGATTAAAACCCCTCATAGTTGTGGCACTGCGATCATAGGGCAAACTCTCGATAATACTGTAGCGAGGACCGCAGTTAGTGCAGTTAGTAAAAGGATAGCGATAACGACGATTATTCGGGTCAAAAATATCGGCTAAACAATCGGGACAAGTGGCTAAATCGGGCAGAACAATTGTATTTTTTTCACCGCCGCTGCTAGGACGTATGCTAAAGTTTTGATAACCGACGGGATTTAACCATTGAGTCTCAATATTTTCAATTAGCGATCGAGGTGGTTTTTCTAAAGATAATCGAGTCAAAAAAGTTTCTAGTTTGTCTCGATTGCCCTCGACTTCAATAAAAACTCCCGCTGCTGTGTTATTCACCCAACCGGCTAAGTTTAATTCCGTTGCTAATCGATAAACAAAAGGACGAAAACCGACCCCTTGTACTGCCCCGCGCACAATTAAAGCTAATCGCTGATCGGATTGATAATTTAACGGGGAAAACATCAAATTCATCCCTGATTACTTTTCCCGTTATACTAAACTTTCACTAATCACCCGACAGCATTCTTCCACACTGGCCCTTTTTTCCATAGCTATCACTAAAGCTTGATAGGCAGTCTGTTGTTTTTCTAAAAGAGTTTTTGCCTGTAATAAACTCCAGCGCTCTTTTTGGGCATAATTATTCTCAGGAACCCCCGCTAATTTTAAGGCCGATTGCAGATAAAATCGATCGCTTTCTCCCCCCTCCGCTTTACCATAAACTAAGGTTTCGGCAGCAATTCCCGCCATCCACACCGTAGAAATTCTCTCTAAAAAAGCAGGAAAATCGGTAAAGTTCTTGACTTTTTGCTCTAAATCTGCTAGTTCAAATTGAACACCGCCGACTCCCTCCTGGCCTTGACGAAAGGCTTCCCAAGCGGTCAAACTATAACTGGCGATCGGAATGCCCAAAATATAAGCGGTGAGAAAATGTCCGGCTTCGTGGTGAATAACTCTTTGACGGTGTTTACTAGGAGAAAGAGCATCCAGTAGTAAAGTCACGCCCCGGTTATTAAAGGTGAGAGTATCAACGGTAACTAATCCCAAGAGGCTAAAAGTAGCTAAAGCGGGGACAAAAGGCGAAATAGACAGCAAAGGGGTGACAAATACGGAAAGAGTGATCGAAAAAACGGTAATCGCGATCAGATTTAAAGCTGTCTGTTCCATAAAAATTAATAAAAATATACAAATGCTTAATACTATGTTACATTGCCTAGTTTTATTTTCCCCGAATTAACCAACCAATTACCCCACCCACAACAGCAGTCACAATCGATATACCGATCTGTTTCCAGTTTTTTACTTCCCCAATTTTTTCAGCTAAATCGGGAATTTTTCCCACGGATGCCTCGATGAGTTGCACTCTTTCATTTAAACCGGTGATTTTTGCGTCTAAAGTCCTGATTTCTCCCTTAATTTCCGTCTGTCCTATCTCTAGGACTTGAATTTCTCTTTTGATCTCTCCGATGCTATTCTCGATCGCTTTTTGTCCATTCTCCAAAGAGGTTAAACGAGTTTCGATCGCTTTTTGTCCACTCTCCAGAGAAGTTAAACGAGTTTCGATCGCTTTTTGTCCATTGATAATCAGATTTTCTAACCTTTTTAGGTCATTTTCCGTAAAAGCCGTCATCAGCTAAACTCCTAATAGATTAATTTTTTCTCGTCTTGAGATTGAGTCGATCGTTGACTAATTTAATTATGGAGTCAAAATCAAGCTGTTACCCATTGATAGTTCTAGGTTCGACGCAGCAATAGGGATTTAGGGTGATAGGCAAATTTCCCCCAAATCCCCCACTTCCCCACTTCCCCACTTCCCTTTACCATAAATAAACATTATTGTTTTCCTGTATGGATAATTTTTATTGATGAATATCGATCGCACTATGCAAGAGGCAATAGGGATTTAGGGTGATAGGGAAATTTCGGCTAAATCCCCCACCTCCCCACTTCCCCACTTCCCCACTTCCCCACTTCCCCACCTCCCCACTTCCCCACTTCCCCACTTCCCCACTTCCCCACTTCCCCACTTACCCACTTCCCCACTTCCCCACTTACCCACTTACCCACTTCCCACACTCCCTACTCCTGTCTCCTGTCTCCTGTCTTCTAAATTCTGCTGTATTGTTTCCCCTCATGAATATCGATCGCACTATCCAACTAGCTCATCAATTAGCGGACACTTCTGGAGAGATTATCCGGCGCTATTTTCGGCAGCCCCATCTAGAAACCGAGACAAAACTCGAGCAAGTTTCCTCAATAGTAACAATCGCCGATCAAGAAGCTGAGGAGGCGATGGTGGCGATTATTCGGCGAGAATTGCCTGAAGATGGGGTTATTCGGGAAGAAGGAGCCAATATTCCCTCCCAAAGTGGTCGTTATTGGGTATTAGATCCCATCGATGGCACATCCTCTTTTGTCAAGGGATTACCGATTTTTGGGACTTTAATCGGCCTAGTGGCAGAAAATCAACCGATTTTAGGAATTGTCGATCAACCGATTTTAGGCGATCGCTGGTTAGGAGTGAAGGGAAAAGCGAGTCTTTATAATAACCAGATGATTGTTAATCCCTACCGTCAAGATCGGGAACTTGTCTTAAAAAATGCCTGTTTAGCCTCCACCACTCCCTTAATGTTTATCACAGAACGACAGCAAGCGATCGCTCGTCAGCTGCAAAGCGTCTGTAAACGTACCGCTTTTGGGGGTGATTGTTATAACTATATGATGTTAGCCACTGGCTGCACTGCCATGGCGATGGTCATCCTAGAATCAGACCTGAAATACTACGATTTTTGTGCTTTAATCCCGATTATTGAAGGTGCGGGCGGAATAATTAGCGATTGGTCAGGTAATCCCCTACAAGCTGATTCTAGCGAAGTTTTAGCCGTCTCTAATTCCGGTTTATGGCGGCAGGTTTTAGAACAAATCAGCAGAGTGGGTTAGTGCAAATACTAAGATAATTAAGGCCGGCTGAATAAATCTAAAAACCTTGTTGGGTAAGACTTTTAGACTTTTTGTCAATCAAAAAGTACCAGTTATGGGAGTGATCGTGGGAAAATTACGGGACTTTTTCTCTGAAAATTAGGTAATTGACCAGATGGGAATCAGTAAAAACCTACACCCCACACCCCACACCCCACACCCCACACCCTGTCCCCACAAAAAACTTTTTCAGCAGACCCTAATTAGTCAACAGCTAACCCACCCCCGCGGCAATTAAACGGTGGCTAATTGAGGTTGGGGACGTTTGCTGTTACGGATACCTTCGATCGCCGTCCCGTAATCGGGGGCATTAAATACCGCCGAACCTGCTACAATCGCATTAGCGCCCGCTTCGAGAACTTGCCAAGTATTAGCCGGTTTTAAGCCGCCATCCACTTCAATCCAGGGATCCAAGCCTCTTTCATCGCAGATTTGACGTAATTGACGGATTTTGGGGACAACTTCCGGGATAAAACTCTGGCCACCAAAACCGGGGTTAACGCTCATAATTAGGACTAAATCGCACAAATGCAGCACATATTCGATTAAATCTAAGGGAGTGGAGGGATTTAATACCACACCCGCTTGTTTACCGAGTTCGCGGATTTGGCAAAGAGTACGATGGAGGTGGGGAGAAGCATTATGTTCAGCGTGAACAGAAATAATGTCAGCACCCGCTTTCGCAAAGTCAGCCACATATTTTTCTGGTTCCACGATCATTAAATGCACATCTAAAGGTTTTTTCGTATAGGGACGAATAGCGGAGACAATCAGGGGTCCAATGGTGATATTCGGGACAAAACGACCATCCATCACATCAACGTGAATCCAATCGGCTCCTGCCTTATCCACAGCCTCGATATCGGCTCCTAATTTACTAAAATCCGCCGATAGGATCGAGGGAGAGACAACGATCGACTTCGAGCTTCCGTTTTGGGTCATGGCTAACTATAGAATTTCGTGTTTATATTTTCGTAACAATCTTATCAGCAATCAGTGATCAGTGATCACTAATCGGATTTGAGTTTTCAGTCGGGGTAATCCCAGAGCATTTTGTATAAATTGTAACAGACAAAAATTTGTAATTGTTGTAAAGCAATAACCGCTACTGACAATCAATCATTTCTACTCTAGAATAAAAGATGTTGCCATCCCCGTTAGGGAATTTATTAGAAACTTGAGGTATATGTGACATAATCACAGTTTCGCATTTAACCTTCATAACCTGAAATATGAATATCATTGACGCTTTAAATCTCAAAAAACCCCAAGATTACCCTTCTAGAGAAGCTTATCAGCAAGACGTTGTCAAAGCGGTACAGGTCTTAATGCGTTTAGGTATTATGGATAGTCCCTCGGCCGATTTAACCGGTTCCCTAGACTCTATCCTTGAGAAATTACAAGAGGATGAACTGGCTATCTACGGTAGAAAACGCAGTAAACAAGAAATTATCGCCGATTTAAAGCAAGTTAATAGTGAAATTGCCGAACTCGATCGAGAAATAGCCGACTTAGAATGGCAAATTGCCCTCAAAAAAGCTGAAATATCTGTTAATGAGGCATCTTAGGGTTTTTTATCTTGATTCTGTTTCGGTTTCTCCAAACTGAGCGCAATAATCATCAAGACGGTTTTCCAGAAGCATCCTTAAGAGTTTAATAATAATTAGGGCTACGATCGCTAAGGGGATATTGCTGCCAAAGGTAATTCCGATCACCCCTTCCACTATATCTGCTGTCGTTCTCGTCGCTCTTCGATGATAAAAATGGCAAAATTTTGCCTTAAAAGTCGGTGATTCAGTAGCTGTCTCGGCAATTTCAGCCAGTCCTTTCAGTTTTTCCGGTGTATCGTAGGAAGTATATTCATTCTCCAGTTGTCTGCGCTGCTCTTCCAACTGACGACGACGCAGACGAGCAGACTCTAAACGGCGCTGAAAAGCTTCCAGTTCTTCTAATTCATTAAAAGTGTTCATGGGTGATAACATTTTTGGGTAAGAGCAGGGCTTTCGTTGTGTAGCAATTCATTCTTCATATTCTGATTTGACAACACAGGTTTCTAACATACCAAAGCATGGAGGGGAATATCGGGCCGGTTAGCAAGTTTCGGTTTAGCGATAAACCAAGCACCATTGGCCCAAGCATCGATGACCTGTTTAGCATAGGGATTGGTGTCGGATAATTCCAAAACCTCGTTAAATGCGTCGAATACCAGTAGGGTTTTACTTAAAGCACTGGCACTGGCAGCGGCGATATTAATATCTCTGGATTTCAGCAGTTCAATCAGAGAATGAACGTTATAACCACCGACCATGGTTCCCAGTAAGCTAACCGCACCCTGGGGGGAGATAACGTTAGATTTTATTTCACCTTTAGCAATTCCTGTTAAAAATCCCGCTTTAACGTAGGCCGCTTCGTCAACTCCGGGGGGAACACGGTCACGCAGCAGGGTCAGCAATTCTCCTTTGAGTTCTTCGGGCGGATTTTTGAGTATTTCGCATAATTCCGCCGTTTGTTGAGCGTTGAGGGGAAGGGGAGGGATACCTAATTTCGCTCGGTCGGCAACGTGCTGATGATACGCTTCTAACATAGGTCTATTGTCTCCTA
>NZ_JAPZRB010000566.1:0-39654 GCF_027531105.1 Microcystis sp. LE18-22.4A | reverse complement strand
GTCAGTCTGTAGAGCGACCATAAGACCAGAACAGAGTAAATCTGTTAAGGCAGGTGCGGAACCCCGCAAGGGAAAGAAGCAGAAACCTAAATCGTGAGGTTTGGGAATCGCCGTCCGTTTTACGGCGGCGAGGATGTCAAATCAGCTTATCGCAGACTGACCTCTAGAGACATAGACCAGTCCTAGACTGTGGGGTGTGGGGTGTGGGGTGTGGGGTGTAGGGTGTGGGGTGTGGGGTGTGGGGTGTGGGGTGTGGGGTGTAGGGTGTGGGAAAAATAAATAAAAATAATCTCCTGTCTCCTGCATTTGACAGGCTGTCTGTTGATCGATCGAGAAAGTTTCCTCAGAATTGGGAGTATATGCACAAAGATACTCCTATGTCAACGGTTTTGAAAAATTTTCTTCCTCGCCTCGGTGGATTGGTTATGGTTGCACTGCTCTGCTCGCTTGTGCTGGGGGGATGGCCTCGGCTGGGAAAAGCGGCTCAATCAGTACATTTATCCTACTGGTTGCGATCGGGAATTGAACAACTAGAGGCAGGTAATTATCAGCAAGCTTTGCAGGATTTCAATCAGTCGATCGAACGGGAAAATAACTTGGCCCTAGCCTACAGTAATCGCTGTTTAACTGAGATTTATTTGCAGGATTATCTCCACGCTTGGCAAGACTGCACCCGCTCTTTACAACAGCAATCTGATAATTATCTAGCCTATTTCCATCGGGGTTTAGCTTTTTATCGTTTGGGAGATTATCCACAGGCGCTGACCGATTATAACCAGACTATCCGGTTAAAACCCACCTATTATCAAGCCTACTATAATCGGGGGTTAGTTCAGGCAGCCATGAAAAATTATCCCCTTGCCCTAGCCGATTTTAATCAATCCTTGCGTCAAATTACTAACTGGCAACCCGACACTTTAGCCACTATTTATAATGATCGAGGTTTATCTCATTTAGCCCTCCACAATTTTACCTCAGCCAAAGCGGATTTTAATCAAGCTCTCCGGTTAAATAAAAATAACGCTTCAGCCTACTATAATCTAGCTTGTACCGCTCACCAATTAGGTGAATACGAACGCTCGATCGCCGATTTAAATCGGGCGATTGCCATCGATCCTTTTTATGCCGATGCTTATATTAGAAGGGGATTACTGCGGCATCAATTGGGTTATTATCAATCAGCTTTAGCGGATTTAAATCAAGGAGCAAATCACCTCTATCAACAGGGATTGCACCACAATTATCAGCAAATCCTCGCCCTCATCGAGCAGATTCACCAACAGTTACTTTCCTTACCATCTCCCATTGTTTAAAAGAGCGATCAATTTATAAAGGAAAGCGCTTCATGGCTGTGACGGCGAGACGGGCATTATCTTTAAGGACTTGGGAAACTCGGGGAATTTGGGGAATTTGCCAGAGAACATCGACGGTGCGCCGTAATAATCGCACTAGATCTCCCTCATCGAGGCTAGTATTTTCGCACAATTCCGGCCAGGATGTCCCTTGGGCCCAACGGGAGGCAATCCCCATCAGTTGGGTTTCTAACCAGACGGGAATAGTGATATCGTAGCGAGATTGAGCTTGATAGAGTAAACGGCGAACTTCTCGCAGACCGGGGGAATTTCCCTCTCCTTGCCGCAAAATATCGATAACTTCTGGCACAGGCGGGTAATTGCACCAAGTATCGGGGCGAGGGGGTTCCGTAATCATAGCGCTGATGGCGGCGGCTAGTTGGCTAGGAGTCAATCTGTCCAAATCTCCGGACATCATCGCTAATCCTAACCAGAGTTCATTTTCCCCGCGAATAGTGGCCGCCGCTTCTCCGAGGGGAGTGGGCAAATAACCCTCTAATGCTTGGAATTCTCGCAAAATCTCGATTAGATTCAGAAATTCTTCCCAGTAGTAGGATTTACGGGATTGTTGTTTTTGGTATTTAATCTGGGTCTTGTGTAACTTATCGCGAGCAATCTCTCGATCGTAGTATAATTTCATCAATCGCCCCGGATTTTTGCGTTTTTGCAGGGGATGAGCGGCAATTTGACTATTGACAATTTCAATTTTTTGTGCCTGTGTTTCCAGTTCCACCACCGGTGGGATGCCCTGCACTTGTTGGGGGATGAAATCGGCGATCGCCTGAGTATTTTCCTCACCCTTGCGCCACCCCCCTAGGGAAACAGCTGCTAGGGAAGGGGGTATCAGTTCGCCTAATGCCGCAGGAGTGAGAAAACCTCGATCGATCTCGCTAATATCGGCATAGGCGGCTAAATACCAGCGATTATCACTGCCTAAACAAACAAGAGTTCGCACTTGACCAGCGCCGTGCAGGGTATTGACAAAGATAGCGGGGACGGGGACGGGGACCTTAATATGTTTGCCCTTGAGATGGAGGATAGTTCCGACGGGAATATTCGGCAATTTTAGATGTATTTCCTGTCTTTTCTGTGCCTCTGACTGACTAGCGATGATTTTATACAGTCTTTCTTCTTCCCGCAGTCTTTCCCGTAGCTTTTCGTAACTGAAGACCTGCTCCCGCTCGATACCGGCTAACTCCATATCCAACTTAGCTAATTCGGTGGTTAAGGCGGTAATCTGTTGTCGTTCGGGGCTTAACTTCAAACGAGCGAGATATTCGGCGAAACTGCGCTCTAAGAGGTCTTTGGCCTCCTCTAGACTGTGTTTTTGCAGGAGATTTAAGACCATGCCGTAACTGGGCGCAAAACAGCTTTGCAGGGGTTCCGGTTGGGCGGTGGCCAGAAAAGCCGCTTCTTTTGCCCCTTCAAAGGGCGTTTGTACTGTCACCACATGGCCCACCGCGTCCATTCCCCGGCGACCCGCCCGGCCGGCAATCTGGACAAATTCCGAGGGAGTCAGCATACTATGGCCATCATCGGTGCGTTTGGAGAGGGCCGAGATAACGGTGGTGCGGGCGGGCATATTAATCCCGGCCGAGAGGGTAGCGGTGGCAAAAACCACCTTAATTAAACCGGCTTCAAAGAGTTGTTCGACTAATTCTTTCCAGAGGGGTAAAATCCCGGCATGGTGAACACCACAGCCCCGGGTGAGGGGTTCCACTTGGTCGGCGCGCACCAATTGGGAAGCACTGGCCAGGAATTCAAATAGTTGATTTTTCGTCTCGGGGTCGGCGGTTAAGAGGCTGAGGAGTTGCTCGTCAGACTGGGGGTTATTAGCGAAAAAAGCCAGTAATTTCTGGTGTAGGGGCGGATTTTCGACGGCAAAGAAGGAAAGGGTCAGTTCTTGCAGATTGGGATTATCTTCCAGGAAGAAAATGAGTAAACGGTAGTAAATGGCTCTAGCTTCTTCTGGATTAACGAGATTGAGGTTTTTTAGCTCTCGAATCGCCTGATCGCAACCTTTACGGCTGAAAATGACGTAAATAGCTGGGAGCATATCCTTGTCCCGCAGAGTGGTGACAATGGAGGCGATGGTGGGACAATCTTCTCGTTTTAAGCGTCGGGGTTTGCCGTGGCCGACTTTTGAGCGTAGTTTCGGGTTAACTTTGCTCTGTTTTGGGTCGAGCAGCGGGAATAATCCCTCTTTATTAACGAAATAAAAGCGCAGGGGGACGGGGCGAAAATCGGAGTTAATTAGCTCGCAGCTGGAGGTCTGTTTATTGTCGCCGGATTGGGGCAGTTGCCGCACCCAGTTAATCCAGTCGGTGAGTTCCCCGGGGTTGCCGATGGTGGCGGAGAGGGCGACTAATTGGATACTAGGGGGACAGTAGATAATTGATTCTTCCCAAACGGTGCCGCGACCTCGATCGCTGATATAGTGACATTCATCGAGAACCAGGGTTTCCACGTTTTCTAGGGAAGTGCCTACCTGACCGATCGGGGTTTTGTACAGCATATTGCGAAAAATTTCTGTAGTCATGACTACAATTAATGCTGAAGGATTGATCACCACATCCCCGGTAATCAATCCCACTTCGGCAAAGAGCAGCGGGGAATCCTCATCGCCATCGGTGGGGGTGCGACCGAATTTTTCTTGAAAATCCCGGAATTTTTGGTTAGAAAGAGCTTTCAGGGGAGTGGTGTAGAAAACCCGTTTGCCCCTTTCTAGGGCGCGATAGATAGCGTATTCTCCGATTAAAGTTTTGCCGGAACCCGTGGGAGCGCAGACGACCACTGATTTACCGGCAGCGAGAGCGGCGATCGCCGAGTGCTGGAAGTCGTCGAGTTTAAAGGGAAAAATGGTTTTGAGATCCAAAGAAGTAGGGTTAAGGGACTCTTTCACGTCAAGTCTAAGAGGAGAAATTTTTTTAATTGTGGCTATTCTGGCTGGCTTTTTTGATTCTAGTCGAAAAAAGCGGACTTCTAGAAACTAGGGACAAGCTTAACCTTTGGGGGTGATGCCCAATCCCATCATACTTCATTTTTATCAGAAATGCTGTAAGCTAAGAGGTATTTAAACCGCTTATTCTTAGATTAGCCGAATCTCTCCCAATCCCTTTACTGTTGACTCTTGCCTCTTGCCTCGTCTCAACAAGCAATTTAAATTACGAACAGCTTATCACTAATAATTGTATCTCTATTTTCTCCTTAACTTGATTACTTATACTGACTGATGATGATTAAATTTTCTGCTGAAGACTGTCTAGTTTTAGTTGTTGATGATGTGGGCAAAAATCTCCAATTAGCTGTGGAGATTCTTGATTCTGCTGGTTATGCCACCAGTTTTGCTAGTAGTGTTAAACAGGCAATAGAACGAGTAAAAACTGCTAATCCTGACCTAATTCTTCTTGACTTAATGATGCCATATATGGGGGGAATAGAACTTTGTCGAAGACTAAAAAATGACAATTTATACGCTCATATACCAATTATCTTTGTGACAGATAGTAAGGAAAAAGAAGATATTCTCAATGCTTTTAATTCTGGGGCTGTGGACTATGTAAATAAACCATTTCATAGTTGGGAACTGTTAGCCAGAGTTAAAATTCATCTAGAACTCAAAAAGACTCAAGAAGAACTTAAAAATATCAATTCTCAACTAGAAAAGCTAGTCAGAACTGATAGCCTAACTGGGGTAAATAATCGTCGAGAGATTCTCTACTTAGGTGAGAAAGAATTTCAACGATGTCGTCGTTATCATCGTTATTTTTCGGTTCTATTCATCGATATCGACCATTTTAAACATATTAACGATACCTTTGGTCATATCCTAGGAAACAAAACTTTAATTACTGTCGCTGGGGCAATTAAAACCTGTCTGCGTCAAGTGGATAGTTTTGGGCGCTTTGGGGGCGAGGAATTTGTCGCTATTCTCCCAGAAACTAATCTTGAAGATGCTGCTACCACAGCCCAGCGCATTTGTCAAGTAATTAACAAGTTAAATATTGAACTTGCTCAACAAAAAGTGCCAGTTACTGCTAGTATCGGTGTGGCAACATTTAGCCCTCAAGATAATAATCTAGAAGAGGTGATCGAGCGGGCTGATCATGCCATGTTCGCCGCTAAAAATCAAGGCAGAAATCGAGTTAGTCTAGGTAAAACAGTATGAAAAATTTGTTATTTATTCTTGGTTTTTTGCTCTTAGGTGTAGCCCCAAGTTTTAGCGCCGATCTCGATACAATTATACGCCGGGGAAAATTAATTGTCGCTGTCAAAAATAATCTCCCTCCCCTCGCTTTCCTTGATTCTCAGGGCAATCTGCAAGGATTGGAAATCGACATCGCTAAACGTCTAGCGTCAGAAATTCTCGGTTCTGACAGTGCTATTATTCTCAAACCCGTTAGTAATCAAGAGCGTTTACAGGTGGTTATTGATGATCGGGTGGATTTGGCGATCGCTCGTGTGGCGATTACTCCTGCACGTCAGCGCTTAGTGGATTTTAGCCCCTTTTATTACCTCGATAGCAGCGGTTTTGTGACGAAAAACCTGCTATTTCAGCGTTTAGAAGACCTAGCTAACTCTAGAATCGCCGTACTCAACGGCTCGACGACAATCGCCCTTGTGCGTTCCCATTTACCTAACGCTACCCTGCGCGGGGTTGCTTCCTATCAAGAAGCTTTAAATTTACTGGAAACGGGGGAAATAGACGCTTTTGCGGCTGATAATAGCCTTTTAACCGGTTGGGTGCAGCAATTCCCCAATTATCGTCAATTACCGATCCAGTTGGGGGCGATCGCTCTAGGAGTCGTTCTCCCTAAAGGTTTACAGTACCAAAGTCTCCGAGAACGCGTCAATCAAGCGATCGAGCGGCTAGAATCCACCGGCTGGTTAGTAGAACGGGTGAACTATTGGGGCTTACCCCTGAGAATTCGGGAAATGGGGAGATAGGGTGATGGGGTGTGGGGTGTGGGGTGTGGGGAGAAAAAAGCTGATAACTGACAACTGATAACTGACTAAATCCTGCTATAATCTGATTGAATAAGTATAAAAATATTAATTGCTCGATCGCTAATTATGGAAGATACCCTGCCGCTTATTTACGTTTCTGGATTGCTAATTTTCGTGATTGGTTTAGGAATTTTTGTCATCGTGCAAATCTTTAAAACCCGTCGAGTGGAAGGAACCTTTAACAAGCTACAAAAGAAATTGCAAAAAGAAAAAGGTACAGCTAAAGATTACTATGAATTAGGGAGTCTTTATCTCGATAAAAAACTCTATGTTCAAGCATTGAGTTTACTACAAAAGGCTTTAAAAATCTCTGAGGAAGAAAGCATCGAACCAGAAAATCAAGCTCTAATCTACAATGCGCTCGGTTTTTCCTATTTTGCCCAAGAACAATTAGAATTAGCGATTCGTAACTACAAAGAAGCAATTAAACTTTATCCTGAATACTCGATCGCTCTCAATAATCTTGGCAATGTTTACGAAAAGAAACAAATGGCGAAAAAAGCTCTCGAAACCTACGAAGAAACTCTCAAATTTGATCCTAATAATACCGTGGCGAAAAAGCGAGCCGAATCCCTGCGTAAACGCTTCGCTGAATCGAAATAGTTTTGACTACTATCAAATTCTTTTTAGAGATCGAAGAATCTTCGATCTCTTTCTTTATTTCAAGCCATAAAACAAGACAATTAAACTAGGGGTTAAAATCGTCAAAATTAAATTTAGGGGCGCACCCAAACGGGTAAAATCGAGGAATTTATAGCCGCCTGGTGCATAAACCATGGTGTTAGTTTGATAGCCAATTGGTGTGAGATAACTATTAGAAGCAGCAAAGGTGACAGCATACATAAAAGCCAAAGGATTTAAACCCAAAGTTTTCGCCACTTCCACGGCGACGGGAATCATTAAAACCACGGCGGCGTTATTAGAGAGGATTTCAGTTAAAAATGAGGTAATTAGATAGAAGAAAACTAAGATCCAAAACCCCGAAAGATGGCCGCCGATAGCCACTAAATTATCTGCCAACCATTTAGTCGTTCCCGAGTTATCCATGGCAGTACCCAGGGGAATTAAACCCGCTAATAAAAAGATAATATCCCAACGAATGGAACCATAGACTTCCCCCGGTTTTAGACAGCCAGTAATTACCATTAAAACCACCCCAACTAAACTGGTGACGAGAATCGGTTGAATATCAAAAGCAGCAATAATAATCACCAACAAAGTAATCATTAAAGCAATAATGCCCTTATCCTGTCGCAATGATTCAATTTCTTTCTCTTCTAAGACTAATAATTCTCGCGTGGTTTGTAAACCAATAAAACTCTGTTTTGGTCCTTGAACCAAGAGCAAATCGCCAAACTTTAAAGGAATTTTTCCTAATCTTCCTTGCAGTAATTCTGAACCACGCCGAATCGCTAAAACCGTTGCGTTATAACGCTGACGGAATTTCAAATCTTTTAAAGTTGTCCCAATTAAACGGGAATTAGAGAGAATCAAAACCTCGGCTAATTTTTCCTCACCTGTAGTAATTGTCGATTCAATATCTCCTTTCTGAAATTTGACATCGGCAAAGATTTCTAAGCCTCGTTCATCTTTAATTTTTAATAGTTCTTCCCGACTACTGTGAACGATTAAAATATCGCCAGCATTGAGAACTTTATCAGCTAAAGGTTGGGATAAATGTACCTTATTTCTGATTAATTCCAACACATCAAAATTAAACTTTCTTTGTAGTCCACTTTGGTATAAAGTTTGACCGATAAGATTAGAACGAGGGGTAATAATTACCTCACTCAGATATACTTTAGAACCATAATCATCCTCTAAAAATTCCCCGGTGGAAGATTTGCGATCGGGTAGTAATTTTGGGGCAAAAATTGTTAAATAAATCAAACCTGCTAAAAAAGTGACTAATCCTAAAGCAGTGAATTGAAATAAGCTAAATTCCCCATAACCCAGCTTGGCAGAAATACCACTAGCGAGAATGTTAGTAGAAGTCCCCACCACGGTAATCATCCCCGCTAAAACCGTCGCGTAGGAAAGGGGAATTAATAACTTAGAAGGAGAAATTTTTTGTTTTTTACACCAATCTTCGACGATGGGTAAAAAGATCGCCACCACTGCCGTGTTATTAATAAAAGCACTAATTGGCCCCACTAATGCCCCTAAGACAAATACCTGTTGGTGGGGATTTTTGCCCCCCCAAACCAGCAAGCGATCGCGAATTACTTGAATCACTCCCGTGCGGGTAATTCCAGCACTAAGTACAAACATCGCCATCACCGTCACCGTAGCAGAACTACTAAATCCGGCGATACCTTCTTCGGGAGTAACTAAACCCAAAAGAATCAGGACAATCGCCACGCATAAAGCGGTTAAATCTACCGGTAGCCATTCCGCCACGAAAGCGACTAAAGCAACGACTAAAACCGTTAAAGTCAGAATAATTGGTGTTGGCATTGATTTATTTTTTCGTCATGAACCAGCGAATAAATAACTTCTCCAACTCGATCCAAACAAACATTAAGGCACTAAATCCAAAACAGATTAATAATTCTGTGCCACTAATCCATTGAGTGCCGAAGAAGCTTTGTAGAGGAGGAGCATAAATTAACAACAATTGTAGGATCGTTGTCAAGCCCACGGCGGCAATAATGTAAGGATTAGAGAAGGGATTCATTTGCACAGCTAACTGGGTATGGGAACGCACCGCTAAAGCATGACCCATTTGTGCTAAACAGAGGGTAGTAAATACCATGGTTTTCCAGCGTCCGGGATCTCCGATTTCGGGGGTTGCCTGAGTATATTGGTAAGCCCAAGCCATCATAATAATGGTGAGAATGGCAAAGACGATGCCGATGCGAATCATATACCAACCCAAACCGCGAGCGAAAATGCTTTCCCGGGGGCTAAAAGGTGGACGTTTCATCACATTAGGTTCGGCGGGTTCCATTGCCAAAGCCAGAGCCGGTAAACCGTCGGTGACAAGGTTCATCCAGAGGATTTGCAAGGGAGAAAGGGGTACACCGCCTAAACCGAGCAGAGGAGCCGCTGCAATCGTTAAAACCTCGCCAATATTACTGCCGAGAATGTATTTAATAAAGCGCCGAATGTTACTGTAAACCACGCGCCCTTCTTCAGTGGCAGCGACGATGGTGGCAAAATTATCATCCAGCAAAATCATATCGCTGGCTTCTTTGCTGACATCAGTTCCGGTAATGCCCATGGCGATGCCGATATCCGCTTGTTTTAGTGCCGGAGCATCGTTCACCCCGTCCCCCGTCATGGCGACGAATTTGCCCCGTTTTTGCAAAGCTTGGACGATTCTCAGCTTATGTTCGGGAGAAACGCGAGCATAGACGCTAACACCATCTACCTCTCCCTCTAGGTCATTCTGAGACATTTTTTCTAATTCTTTACCCGTGATTACTCGCTCCCCGGGGGCAGCAATGCCTAATTCAATGGCGATCGCCTTGGCCGTTAATTGGTGATCTCCGGTAATCATAATCGGACGAATTCCCGCTTGACGACAGAGGGCAACCGCTTCTTTAACTTCTTTGCGGGGTGCATCGAGCATTCCCACCAATCCCAACCAAACCAGGGATTGTTCCTCACTATCTTCTCTTTCCGCTTCTGGCACTTCTGTCATCGGTTTATAGGAAAAACCTAAAACTCGTAGGCCATTACCCGCCATTTCGTCATTTTGTGCCAAAATACGGCTTCTTTGTTCAGGTGTTAAGGGTTGACTTTCCGCCCCAACTTGGATCAGAGAACAACGTTCGAGAATTAATTCCGGTGATCCTTTGGTAAACATTAAATAGGCAGAATCCCCCAAACCTAACTGGGCATTCTCACAGATTACTGACATTCTCTTTCTTTCGGAAGAAAAGGGAAATTCGCCTAAACGAGGGCTTTGTGGTGCCAATGCTTCCCGATATAGTCCTCCTTTACCCGCTAACGTCAGTAAAGCTCCTTCGGTGGGATCGCCTAAAATTGACCATTCTTGAGCTTGATTCTGCAAAAGTGCATCATTACACAGCACACAAGCCGTTAAAATTGCCTGTAGTTCGGGATCACTTTCACTAGCACCATTAAACTCACCGATGGGCGCGTAACCTTCCCCCGTGACAGTAATTGTCTGCTCGGAGGTATTAACTTTCTGCACCACCATTTTATTTTGAGTTAAAGTTCCGGTTTTATCGGAGCAAATCGTCGTTACCGAGCCTAAGGTTTCCACTGCCGGCAATTTACGAATTAAAGCTTGTCTTCTCACCATTCTTTGGGTTCCAATTGCCAATGTCACCGTTACCACTGCCGGTAAACCTTCGGGAACAACGGCCACAGCCATACTGAGGGAAGTTTCGAGGAATGATTCAAAAAACTGCCAACCGGAGCGAATTACACCCCCAAGCACGACTACAGCCACTAAAGCTAGGGAACTACTCACTAAAACGTTACCTAACTGCGACATTCGCTGCTGTAGGGGAGTTGGTTCACTTTCTACTCCTTGCAACATGGCGGCGATTTTACCGATTTCCGTATCCATTCCCGTCTTGGTAATCGCCACTTTCCCGCGCCCCTGTACTACTTCCGTACCCTGATAGACGAGGTTAATGCGATCGCCCAAAGAGGCATCTTCTGGTAAAACCTTCTGTGCTTGTTTATTCACCGATTCCGCTTCCCCCGTTAAGGCAGCTTCGCGGATTTGCAGGTTTTGTGCTTCTAATAATCTGCCATCGGCGGCAATTTGTACCCCCGCTTCCAGTAACATGATATCCCCGGGGACAAGTTCCTTGGCCGTCACTTCAAAGGTGCTACCATTACGAATAACTCTAACTTTGGGCGAGGATAACTGCTTAAGGGCTGCTAATGCCTTTTCTGCCCGACTTTCCTGTAAATATCCTAAAATACCGTTTAAAATAACAATTGTAAAAATAGCGATTGCGTCTTTGGGAAATTCCCCTTTTTTCAAGTCCAAAACTGCCGAAACCACCGCCACGGCGATCAGCATCACTAACATAATGTTAGTAAACTGTTCCCATAAAATCATTAACGGGCTACGTCCCCCCGTTTCTTTTAGTTCATTTAACCCGTAAATATCCTTTCTTTTAACAATTTCCGCCTCGATTAAGCCGGTTTCCCCATTGGTTCTCAGTATTTCTAGGGTTTGTTCCCCAGTTAAATTATGCCAAGCACGATTATTCTCTATTTCCGAGACTTGAGGTGACGTAGTGGGAAAAGTCATAGCGATCGATTGAAGAGGGTGTACGCGTGAACTAAAAAGGTAAGCGAATTAAGCTAATTACATATCACAATATCAGTTATCAGTTATCAGTGACCAGTTATCAGTTATCAGTGACCAGTTATCAGTTATCAGTGACCAGTAAGCAGTCAGCAGTTATCAAGGAAGTGGGGTGTGGGGAGAACAAAGCTGCCTCCTGCCGACAGCCTTCTCGACAATCTGAAAAAAAATGTAACGAAATGTGAAGTATAATAGCGAATGTGATAAAGACAAGACATTAGAGAGTAGATAGGAAACGATGCGAGTTGCGATCGCTGGTGCGGGACTAGCCGGATTATCTTGTGCGAAATACCTTGTCGATGCGGGACATACGCCCATCGTACTGGAACGTCGCGATGTATTAGGGGGAAAAATTGCCGCTTGGAAAGATGCCGATGGGGACTGGTACGAAACCGGTTTACATATCTTCTTTGGCGCTTATCCCAATATGCTGCAATTATTCCAAGAATTAGGCATAGAAGATCGTTTACAGTGGAAAGAACACTCGATGATCTTCAATCAGCCGGAAAAACCGGGGACCTATTCGCGGTTTGACTTCCCAGATATTCCCGCCCCAATTAACGGTATTGTTGCCATTCTTCGCAATAATGATATGTTAACTTGGGAGGAAAAAATTAAATTTGGACTCGGTTTAATTCCTGCCATTGTTAAAGGCCAAAGTTACGTCGAGGAGATGGATAAATATTCTTGGTCGGAATGGTTAGAGAAACAAAACATACCGCCTAGGGTAGAAAAAGAAGTGTTTATCGCTATGTCGAAAGCCCTAAACTTTATCGATCCTAACGAGATTTCCGCCACGATTCTACTAACGGCCCTCAACCGCTTTTTACAGGAGAAAAACGGCTCAAAAATGGCTTTTCTCGACGGTTCACCCCCGGAAAGACTCTGCCAACCTTTAGTCGATTACATCACCGCTAGAGGTGGCGAAGTGCGCTTAAATGCCCCTTTAAAAGAGATTATCTTAAATGAAGATGGCACAGTTAAAGCCTTCTTAATGCGCGGTTTAGACGGTGGGGAAGATTATCTTTTTGAAGCCGATCTTTATGTGTCTGCAATGCCTGTAGATCCTTTAAAAGTTTTACTACCTAAACCTTGGCAAGAAGATAAATTCTTTCAAAAATTAGAAGGATTAGAAGGGGTTCCCGTCATTAATTTACACCTCTGGTTTGATCGCAAACTAACCGACATCGATCATTTATTATTCTCCCGTTCGCCCTTACTCAGTGTTTATGCTGACATGAGCAACACCTGTAAAGAATACGCTAACCCCGATCGCTCGATGTTAGAATTAGTTCTCGCTCCCGCTCAGGATTGGATTACTAAATCCGATGAGGAAATTATCGCCGCCACGATGAAAGAACTAGAAAAACTCTTTCCCCAACATTTTACTGGCGATAATCCCAGTCAATTGTTAAAATATCATCTGGTGAAAACTCCTCGATCGGTTTATAAAGCCACCCCTGGCCGACAAGCTTATCGACCTTCTCAAAAAACTCCGATCGAGAATTTTTATCTCGCCGGTGACTATACCATGCAAAAATATTTAGGAAGCATGGAAGGAGCCGTTTTATCAGGGAAATTAGCGGCAGCAGTGATCAGCAAAGATCACCCCGCAGCACCGCTAAACCCGAATAAAACCCAATCTATACCAGTGTCCAGCGCTCGTTAATTCTCTGGCTAGGGACTAATGACGAAAATGGCCTTGAGTGAGACAATGCTATATCATTAGCCACAGTTCGCCGTTAATCTAAGTCAATCATTCCGCCCCAGCAGAATGCTCCAATTGCCAAAACCGACCCACCCCACCAAACCCCTCGTCTCCCTTGCGGAGTCCTACGAACTCTGTCGCCGGATTACAGAGAAGTATTCCAAAACGTTTTATCTCGGTACTCTCCTGATGCCGAAAGCAAAACGTCAAGCGATCTGGGCAATTTATGTCTGGTGTCGTCGTACCGATGAACTGGTCGATGGACCCCAAGCCCGGTTAACTACACCTGAAACCCTTGATTTATGGGAAAAACAGCTAGAAACCGTCTTTTCTGGGGTTGCCCTCGAGGATGCCGATGTCGCTCTCGTGGATACTCTAGAAAAGTTCCCCATGGATATCCAACCCTTTCGGGATATGATCGCCGGGCAACAGATGGATCTCTATCGCAGTCGTTATCAAACCTTTGATGAACTAAAACTGTACTGCTATCGGGTGGCGGGGACGGTGGGGTTAATGTCCAGCGCGGTGTTAGGATTGGAAGATGATGATCGCTCGGCCCCTTGGCGGCGCAATCAAAGCGTCTATATCCCTCAAGAAGAAGCGATCGATCTCGGTATTGCCAATCAATTAACCAATATTTTGCGGGATGTGGGGGAAGATGTCCATCGTGGCCGGATTTATCTACCTTTAGAGGATTTAGAGCTTTTTAACTACAGCGAAGACGATTTACTCAAAGGGGTTAATGATCACCGTTGGCAGGCGTTAATGCGCTTCCAAATTGAGCGCGCTCGTTATTACTACGATTCCGCCGAAAGGGGGATTCGCGCCCTTAATCCCGATTCCCGTTGGCCGGTTTGGGCGGCTTTACTGCTTTATCAAGGCATTTTAGAGGTAATTGAAGCAAATAACTACGATGTCTTCGCCCGTCGTGCCTTCGTGCCTTTACCCAAGAAAATGCTCTATTTACCCGTGGCTTGGTTGCGATCGCAAGCGTTATAAAAATTCGACGGGTTTTGCTGCTTGCCGACTCCACCCGTCGAGTCTTAACTAGGGTTGGCTGAAAAAGTCTTTCCTGGGGGCAGGGTGTGGCCTCCCCAACCCCCCCGACATCGGGGGGCAGGTGGGGTGTAGGGTTTTACCCATTTTCATCTGGTAAACTACCTAATTTTCAGGGAAAAAGTCCCTGAATTCTCCCCCTGATCACTACCATATCTGGTACTTTTTGACCTCCCAAAAGTCTAAAAGTCTTACCCAACAAGGTTTTTAGATTTATTCAGCCAACCCTAACTATTAACTGTTCCCAATTCAGTTGCTCAACTTGGGTTGGGTTTTTCAGCGTGATTTAGGAGTCACCAACCAGAAAGGTCCAGTTTCCGTGCAGGGAACATCTCGTTCGGTTTCGTAAACCACAAGACCCTCTTGCCGATCCAAAACTAACGCTTCTCCTAGACGGACGTAGGATATAAACGGGACAAGATAGCGGACGACAGGCTCATCGCTACAGGACGGCAACACCCGATCGTTAAAATACTCGTATCCCACATCCTCGACGCTTTCATAGTAGCGGATGCTGAGATCATCGATCGCTTTCCCCGGAAAACGTTCTTGGATAGCTGACCGGAGAAATTCTGGCAGCGGTCGATCGGGCGATAATAATGTTCCAGATTTCATGGCTTTTCCCCCTAAAACTAAAGGAAGCGGGAAACTCTGACAAATGCCTCCCCTATCGGGACTATTCACCCCCGCTCCCCACCCCACCAATTTTTTACTAGGGATGGAAGCCAGCGCAGGGAGTCCCTTTGTATTTATTGTAACAAATTTCCCCGCAAAGGTTCGGGGCGATACCGTGAGAACAGGTTCTCTTGATTTTTCGTTACAAAGATTGACAAATTTATCCTTTTATTTTGGCGATAATAATAATTACCAGGCGACAAGCCAGAACAAATAGTGGAAATAGGGAAAGACGGACGAGGCTGGGACTAACTAACTAGCAATAATGATAGCGATAAAAGAAGTGGTTTAGTAGTGCCGAATTCTCGTTCCCGATCATTTAGGAGGTAGGAAAGATGACAATTTATGTCACCCGCGAGGGGGATAAACTGGTGGCCGATTCCCCACTGGAATTGGTGGAAAAATTACAACAATGTCAGGGCAGAATGGCGGAAACAAGACAGGACTTCATGACTCGGATGGCCGCACAGATGGTAGCCAGCCAAGGCGTTACCGTTCCTATCACCGATCCGGAGAATTTTATCGCCGAGCTAATCCACAACGATTTTCTGAGCGTGGTGGACAGTATTGATGGCTGAAAGTCGGCCAGAGAATAATGAAATTCCCTTCGGCGGCCACGATCGGATTTGCCGAAAATTTCGGTTTAAGGTTCCCCGTCCTTTTAGGACGGCTCTTCTAAGGTTTTAATATAGTCCCTCAGCACTTCGGAAACACTTAATTGCTTAGACTGTGCGGCGATAGCGTCAGAACAGAAAAAAACCCTGTTCTAGCAGGAAAGATAAGCTATAGGTGTTGTTTGGGGACGGGATATTGCCAGAACAGTAAACCTATAGCGATCATCGCACCCGCGCAAGCAGTTAAGATCGGATCGAGTCCGTTGAATAGGGACATATCTTGAGTTAGTGCTCGTAGCAAGGCTTTTAAAATTCCCCCCAAGATCAGACCGACGAAACAGAATAACAAGAATTGAACTCTCCGATTTTCCCCAGTAGATTGTCGCTGCTGTGATAGCCACCAGATCGTGCCACCGCTTAAACCACCGCCAATCGCACCAGTCAGGGGAGTTCCCCTTCCCGATAGATTGTCTAGGGGGATCGTTATCAGCCAACTGACGACTATTGCTGCCAAAGCTATCCTTGTGGCCTCCTGTTGTTTTTGTTGTATTTGTTCTAACCGTCTGACGGTCTCTAGATATCCGTTTGGTTCTCGGTGTAAAATCTCCCCGAAACACTGTTGGGCTTGATACCAATTGTTATTTTGGAAATAATCATTGCCTCTTTGATAGAGATTTTTAATTTCTTGGATTTTTTGTTCTTGTTGTTTTCTGAGCTGCTCTTTGTCTTTTTGTTGCTTACGGAGTTCTTCCCTGGCTTGACGATACAACCCATCGGGATCGAAAAAATCGGGCTGCATTTGCCCAAAGATGTTAATAACTGCCGACCAATCCCTACTTTTATAATATTTTCGCCGCACATCATTGTAAAGCTCGTTCAGCCGACGCTGCCGATCCGAGGCTAAATCAGCATTTTCTTGCCTATCTCGACCTTCGATGGGAATTTGAACCGGTTTTTCTTCAAGGGGAGGCAGCGATCGTATACTGCCTACTTCAGGTTTTTTATGGAGAGGTTGAGCGGTGAGTTGACGGTAGAGTCTTTCATATCCTTGCTCATCTAGAACATGAAAAGTTATCCGACGAAGTTCAACGGGAATATAGGGAGCATCTTGAGGGGCAAATATAACGGGAATAAATTTATTATTGTCGATTTGATCGTAGAGATATTGGTTAATAATTGTTCCTTCCCAATTAACCCCCTTGCCTTTGCCCGGTTCTTCCTGACCTGTAAAGCGTTTCTGGTACGTTTCGGTACAGACGACCAGAACAAATTGAGCCTTGTTAATTTGGTGGGACATCCAGCGAGGCCATCCCACCTGTGGCGATGTCTCGTATAGGTCAATATTGCAGTCAATACCATCGCGGCGAAGACGATTCGCTAGGTCAAGCACGCGGTTTTGATGGGTTTCCGAGTCCCAACTATAACTAATAAAAACCTTCGGCGGTTGAGCGGCACCATTAGACATAGACGAGTGATGATTAAGGGATGGGAGTCATGCCCTCCAGTATAGCCAAGAACTCGATATCGGGTAAATTCTCTAGTGGGACTTCGGCGTTTTCGGTCAGCAAAAAAGGCTCAAACCATTACGGGACAAAGGGTTAACCTCGATTTATGATTTTCCTTGATCTATCTGGGTTTCAGCGATTGTGGGCTTCTCGAAGTAAATCCCAAGCGGGGATCGGAGTTGAGGCTTTTATCGATTTGTTTTTTGTCTAAGTCCCACTAGATTGCGCTAATCTAAATTTATCTTTATTTATCTTTGAAATTTAAGAATCTTGAGGAGTTGTGAGAATGGAAGCTAAACTGAAGCATTTGGAATTTATTCAAAATGTTATCGATCGAATGGCCAGTAATTCTAGTACCCTCAAGGGGTGGTGCATTACTGTTGTGACGGCTTTATTGACTCTAACTACCACCAAAAATGGATATGATATCGTTCTGGTCTATCCGATCGTGATGTTTTGGCTTCTTGATGCTTATTTTTTGAGATTAGAGCGACTTTTTCGGAAAAAATACGAGGAAGTTCGCCAAACCCCCGCAGAATTAATCGATTTTTCTATGAATATATCCAGCGAAGCCAGTCAGATCAATTCTTGGTTAAGAAGCGTCCTTTCTCAGACGCTGCTGGTTTTTTACGGTGGCATGAGCGGTGTCATCTTGTTGCTCCTCTGGATGTTAAGACGTTAATGGGAAAAATGTCAATCCGTATAATTAAGTAAATCTTCAGGAATCGTCTTTGATGCCATTGATATAATTATCGTGTAGGGGATCTATTCCACAGGAATTTATCCACCCGGAGCGAATCTCTACATTTCGCTGCAATTAACTTTAAAAATTATTAAGAGGGAAGGGATTGGATATGAAACGTAATTTAACTATAACTGCCTTAATTCTTGCGCCCGCTTTAGCTCTATTTCAGTCCTGCTCGTCAGTTCAACAAGTCACTCCTCCCAACCAAAAACAACAGTTGGTCTGGAAAACCAAACCGGCGGTCGTTCGGATTCTGAGCCTTTGTCGGGGAGAAGCGGTATGGTATCCCTATGGAGATAAAAACGATCCAAGACTATTCTCAATTGACAGTAGTTTTATAGGAACGGGTTTTTTCATCAACCCTAATGGCCATATCGTTACCAGTACATCCCACTTCAGTATAGGCAGTAAAAAGGATTGCAAGGAGGCTATTAAAAAGAATATTCTAAAGAAACTTGAAGACAACGATGTTCGCAAACCCGATCAACAGCTTAAAAATGTTGAATGGGAGGACGAAATTTACTACGCACCAGCACAAGTTATTCTGCCAAATGCCAAAGTTAAACCCTATTCCTTCGTGATTAAAAAGTCGAGTGAATCCTCCGAAGAGGGAATTGCCCCTATTACTCTCATCAAGATACCGGCCACCGATGTACCGACCCTGCGACTGGGGGATTCCAAGAAAGTTCAAACCCAAGATTCCGTCATAACCCTTGGATTTCCAAGCGATGCCGATATCAATCTCCAAGAAGCACTGGCCGAAGAATCCTTCTACGAAGCCTCCGCCGATGAGGGCAGCATTTCTAACCCCTTTAAGCTTCTCAAACAGGGTAATCCTGTCCTTCAAGTGGATGGTATTGAAGCGGGAGAAGGAACTGCCGGTAGCCCGGTGATTAATGACAAAGGTGAAGTGATCGGGATGTTAGCCCCCAAAGATCCCAAGTCTAACTCTAATATCGTTTTCGCCATACCCGCTAGTCTCATTCAGGAAACTATCAAACAAGCTGGCACCACTAACGAATCGGGACCGACGGATCAACTTTATCTGGATGGACTCGAGCTTTACTGGAATAACAACATCGAGGGGGCGAGAGAAAAATTGAAAAAAGTTCAAGAAATCTATAATGATCACTCGGAAGTCAATCGTCTCCTGAAAGAGATCGCCCAGATCGAGGGCAATCGATATTTGAAGCCTTTGAGCGACCCATTTTATCAGTTATTACTAGCTTTAATCGCTGGCGCCGCCGGACTTGGCCTTGCCGCCTACTTTTTGCTTCGTCCCAAAGCCGCAGTCCACGAGACTCCCCCTGGTTCCCCGGCAACCCCGGCGGTGGGTGGGAACTCCCAGCAAGCCCAAGCTATGGATAATGGAACGGGAAACCAGATCTGGATAGAACTAGAATGTCAGGGACAACTACGTCGTTTTCCCCTGAGCAAAGAGGAGCATCGCTTGGGACGGGATCCGGACTGGTCGGACTTTAAAGTCCCTGCTGGTTGGGAAGTCATATCCCGACATCACGCCATCTTGCGGAAACAAGGAGATGATTATCTGATTCACGATGGTGATGGAACCGTTCCCAGTCGCAATGGTCTGTGGGTTGAAGATGAGCGTGTCGGTACCCTTAATGACTATCCCTTGAAGGATGGCGATCAGATCAAGATCGGTAAAAATCCTCAAGAATGGGTAATTTTGACTTATTTCAACCAGTATAGTAGTCAGGCGGCGGTCAGAGAAACCAGAATGGGACAATAACGATCATCTCTTGATCTCTTATCTGAAGGCTGGTTGTCAAAAATACACCACGAGCCGGAATCTGTGCCATCATTAGAGCAACGGGTTAAACGAATTGAGCGATGTTAGAGTTAAATCAACTCCTGGCTGGACACTATAAGGTTCTCCGTGCTTTAGGAGAAGGGGGATTAGCCAAAACCTACATTGTAGAAGACCTGCATCGTCCCGGTCATCCTCAATGTGCTGTCAAATACCTAAAACCAGCCAGCAACGATCCGGATTTTTTACCCACCGCTCGACGATTGTTTAAGGAAGAGGCGGAAAATTTGGAGGTCTTAGGGGAACACGATCAAATACCTAGATTATTAGCTTATTTTGAGGAAAACCAAGAATTTTACTTGGTGCAAGAGTTTATCGAAGGTCATACCCTCGATAAAGAACTCCCTCCCGGTGTGCGTTGGACGGAAAGCAAAATTATCGCTTTCCTGCAAGATGTGTTGCCGATTTTAGAGTTTGTTCATAGCCACAAGGTCATCCATCGAGATATCAAACCCAACAATCTGATCCGACGCGATCGAGATGATCGCTTGGTACTGATCGATTTTGGAGCAGTTAAGAAAATTCGCAATCCAGGCACATCTTTGCAAACCTCCCACTCTCCCCTGACAATTTCTATTGGAACAGAAGGCTATATGCCCACGGAGCAGGTGCGAGGCAAACCCCGTTTCAACAGCGATATCTACGCTCTGGGTATAATCGCTATCCAAGCCGCTACTGGGATGGATCCGTTAAAATTACAGGTACTCGATGATGACAAAACTGGAGAGCTGCTATGGCGTGATTACGCTAATGTTAGTGACGGATTAGCGGCCATTCTCAACAAAATGGTTAGTTATCATTTTAAAGACCGTTATCAAAGTGCTACGGAAATCATCCAGGCACTCGCAGCGCTGACCAGTCCCTCCCAGGCACCTATTTCTGAAGAAACGAATCCATCAACAGTTTCGACTCCGATTATTCGAGAAACGAAAGTTAGTAGTGAACAGTCTGGTTTAAGGGAAACGAGAGTTAGTAGTGAACAGTCTGGTTTAAGGGAAACGAGAGTTAGTGCTGAACAGTCTGGTTTAAGGGAAACGAGAGTTAGTGCTGAACAGTCTGGTTTAAGGGAAACGAGAGTCAGTGCTGAACCTCTGGCTTCACAGTCCGGTTTAAGGGAAACGAGGGTTAGTAGCGAACAGTCCAGTTTAAGGGAAACGAGGGTTAACTTAGAAGTTCAGGCATCCATTCCCTTAATACATCGCTCCTATCGACTGATAACAACCCTTAAGGAAAGCCCCTTTCGCCAAACCTACATCGCCGAAAATATCGAGCGACCCGAATGCGGGCGTTATTTGGTCAAACGCTTGCTCAAACCGACAGACAGCGCAATCGATGGGCCAACAGCACAGCGTCTTTTCGCTCAAGAAGCAGATGCGCTCAAAAAAATAGGAGAACATGACCAAATACCCCGACTTATTGATTATTTCGAGGAAGACGGAGCTTTTTATCTAATTCGAGAATATGTAACTGGTCATCCTTTGACCGAGGAACTTCCGCCCCATCATTTTTGGACTGAAACCGAGGTAATCGCTCTATTGCGAGAAGTTTTGACGATCCTACAATTTATCCACAGTCAAGAAGTCATTCACCTCGATATCAAACCCGATAACCTCATTCGGCGACAGCAGGACAATCATTTAGTTTTAGTGGATTTTGGTGCGGTTAAAAAGTTTCCAGGGGTTGCCGAGGATAATGTCGAGTCAGTCAATTCCAACGGTTCCCCGGGGACATCGGGATATATGTCAACGGAACAAGCTCGCGGCAAACCGCGCCCGAGTAGCGATATTTATGCTTTGGGTGCGATCGCAATTCAAGCTTTAACTGGAATCGATCCCAAAAATTTGCCTGACGATCCCGAAACGGGGGAAATTAGCTGGCAACAAAGGGTTAGGATCGGTGCGGGGTTAGAGGCTATTCTCACCAAGATGGTGCGTTACCACTTTAAAGATCGCTATAAAACGGCAACAGAAGCAATGCAGGCTCTCGATGAATTAGTCCCCACTGCTCCAGCTACCACGACCGAGCCAGCTACCAACAAGGCAGCAAAACCCCCAGTTCCTATACCGCGTCCCCTCCGGCAGTTTCTGACCATCGGAGTGGGAGCGCTCTTGACCCTAGTAGCGATCGCTATGGCTAGAAGTTGGTTTCTTTATGCGAAATCGCCAGAATTTTATTATCAGCAATTAGAAAAATCTCTAGAACAAAAAGATTGGAAAAAAGCCGATGAACTAACCTATAAACTAATGCTCAGAATCGCCGGACCAGAATCGGAGCGGCAAGGACGATTTAACCTAGAAGAATGGCGAGAATTTGACTGTGATGATTTTAAAAAAATTGACGCTCTTTGGCATCGAGCCAGTGACGGCCACCTCGGCTTCAGGGTTCAGTATAATATTTTCTTCGATCGGGTCAAAAAAGATGGGAAGCTCTTCTATAAGACTATCCGATGGAGAAACCCACAGGGGGAGGTTACAGTAGAATGGAAATACGATCCGCAGACTAAAAGGGTTGCATATCTGCGAGGGAAAGAGCCACTGTTTACCGATCCGCCTCGAGGCCATTTACCCGCTATTCTAGAATGGAAAGACGGCCAGGAGCATCGATTTGACGTACGCGCTCGATGTCAACTTTAGCCATGTTTTCGCTGGTTTTTGGCTGATGCTTAAGACCATGGCTATCAGGTATTCATGAATTTATTTCAATACTTCTCGGATAACGTCATTCGCGCGTTCACAATGAGACTGAAACCCTTATGATCCCGTAGGCGAGAAGCCCTAAAAAATCCTTAACCGAGAGGTATTGGAATTTATTTAACAAAAACAGACTCTACCTATTAGGGGTAATCTTGATAGCATTTGTTTGTCAGTTAGCCTAGAGACTTTGAGCAAATTCTCGTATTTTTCCAATTACAATTATAAAAGAAAAATTAAGAAAATAACGTTTCTATTGCTTGGGAATGTATAATGAGAGGCTATATTTCCTATTGTTTGTATCCCTAGCAATTCAGGTTAGGATATTGCCAATGGCAACAAGCCGAGAATAGCAATAACAGGCTGATGTGCGGGATGCTGACGGCCGACAGCTTAAAGCTATAGGAGATAATTACTAAACTGTGATTCTTAGTAAATTTAGTCTAATCAGTTAATAATTTTTTACACAAAAAAACCCATAAATACTTGACAGTTTTGTTTTATTTCTTCTAGAATCCTTATCAGGGATACTAAGTTAGTTAAGACAACTAAACATTTTTGAATTTTGGAGAATAAATATTTATTCTCTGAGGGGACTTAATAGCCGATTAAATAGGAGTTCATAATAATGAAACATAACTATCAATTTGTCCTCATGGGGTTACTGGTCAGCAACTTGGGGTTTTTCGTTCAAGATATTATTCTACCTCCAGCAAGGTTGGCCGCCGAGCCGCCTCCAACGGGAACGACAACCACACCGACCGTTACTCCAACCCCAGGGATGACTACACCGACCATTACTCCAACCCCAGGGATGACTACACCGACTGTTACTCCTTCCGTGGGAACCCCAGCATCTGAAGAAACGAAACTTTATAAGGAATTAGAAGATGCTCTGATCCGTCAAGATTGGAGAAAGGCTGATGCGGCCACCTTTCAATTATTATTAGCAATAGTCGGACCACAATCCAAGCAGCAAGGGCGCTTTGTTTTAGAAGAGTGGCGACAAAAACTCAGTTCAGATAAAGATGCCTTCTGCAAAAAAGTTGTCGATATCGATGCCCTCTGGAGTAGCAAAAGTGGTGGACAACTGGGTTTCAAAGTTCAGAAAGACATTTTTGAAGAAGTGGGAAAAAATGCCAGTAAGTTTTATGAAACAATCCAATGGAGACTGCCTGGACAAGATATAGTAAAAGTGGAATGGCGTTACGAACAACTGGAAGGTAAAACTAAATATATTGCTGGCTTAGAACCAATTTTTACCAAATCGCCAACTCCACCTCGAGGCCATTTACCCGCGATGTTAGAGTGGGAAGATGGTAGGGAGCATCGATTCCAAATGATTTATATCTGTGGACTGTAAAACGGTTCAACCCCTGGCTGCAAGCGATATAATCATGGTTAAGGCAACGTTCATCATCGCTTTGTGAATGAATACCAGGGGGCAGTAGGCTAGATGAGAACCTTGATATAGCAATTTTCTTGATTACGAGGCACAAAATTGTCCCTAGACGAGTCTGAGTACAATAGTCAGTAGCCTAAAAAATGAGAAACACTATATTACTAAACTTTAAGGGTTCAAGGGTATCTAAACTGCTTTAGCTACTTTTATCTGTCTTGAGTTTGGCATTTAAGCAAATAAATCAAAAAAAATCTAATTTTTATTTGCTTAGGTTGATACTGTTTGTGTATCTTGTATGAAAAATATAGGGGATTCAGTGATAAAAATTTTCGGATATTAATTAAATACTTGAAGTGAGGAATAAGTAATCATGAATAAATCTTGTTTTTTATTAGCGGCAGGTTTTACCGTATTACAAGAGTTAATCTATTTTCAGACTGGATTTGCTCAACCAGAAAATGTTATCGAGGGAAATAAATCAGAATTTAATGGAATCGTGATCGAGAAAAATCGGTCAGAGGCTAGTGGGAGCGTGATCGAGGGCAATAAATCAGAAGATACTGGAGTTGTGATCGCTAAAAATAATGAAGATACTACTGGAGTGGTCATCGCCAAAAATACCACGTCTGCTGGTGGTGGTCAAAAACCCGTCAAATCTCCTGTTGCTCAACAAACTATTATTAGAAAAACTACAACAACGACCGGTACTCGTTCTAGTCGTAGACAAATCGCAAGAGAGACTGGTCGGTCTAGTGTGAAAGAACCTCGAATTAAACCCGTCGTTTCGACAACTATCGTTCAAAAAACTGTTGTCAAACCCCAGTCAAAACCAATTGTTACCCTCGTTGCTTCCAGCACTATTCCCAGACGGCCAACTTCCACACCTGCCCGGATAGCAGAACCGACTCCCAAACCGGTAGTTACCCTAGAACCAACCCCGATCAAGACACCAATAACCGAACCAACGCCCGCTCAACAACTTCCCAAAAATTTGCAGAAAGCTAACTTTCTCTGTATTCAAGAAAACAATCAACCCACAACAGTAATTGAACTCAACCAACAGAAGAAACTTCCCGTCATTCTTTGGGAGTCTGAAGAATTTAAAGAGATTGGTTATGATCCACAAAAACGCTGTGAATTGGTAAGTAAGCGATTAGCGGCCTACAGCAAAGATAGTAAATTCAATTATTTAACTACGGGGAAAATTGATGGCAATCCCGTTATTTGCTTTACCGCTCAAGTCAACGGGGAGTGCGTCAAAGGAACTCCTGAAAGAGACGGTATTTTAATTACTCTATCCAAGGGAACAAATCCCGATGAAACCTTAGAAACTTTAGTCGCTCTTTTAGAAACTCAAAATTCAACTATGCGATCGCCACTACAACAATAGTTAATGAAATCGTCCCCGTCGGCTAGGTTCTGATTGACCTGATATTGGAGAAGGTTAGCCCGTTGTCCGGGCAAATAACCCTGTACCCGTGTGAGCAAATGCGTCCGCCTTTCCCCCGTTAATCAGTCGGCTACCCTAGGTCAAAAAGCAAAATTTCCGAGTTTTCTAGGGATTGAATGGTTAAACCGGTTTCGTCGCTGATGGCGGCTCCATCCCCTGCTTGTAAATTCACGCCATTCACGGTTATTTGACCTCTAGCCACCTGTAACCAGCCATAACGACTGGGGGCTAAGGAATGGGTGAGGGACTGGCCTAGGGGCAAAATTCCTGCGTATAGATTAACGTCTTGATGGACTTTAACCGCATTACCGGCACCGGTGGGAGAGGCGATTAATTGTAAGGTATGGGGAGAAAATTCGATCGCTTTTTGTTCATAACTGGGTTCTAGGTCTTTTTTGTCGGGAATAATCCAGATTTGCAGGAGATGGAGGGGATTAGTGGCAGAATGATTAAATTCACTGTGTTTTATCCCTGTTCCTGCGCTCATGCGTTGAATTTCACCGTGTCGAATCACGGAACCCGTGCCGAGACTATCTTTGTGTTCTAGTTCTCCCTCCAAAACATAGGTTAAAATCTCCCTATCGTGGTGTCCGTGGGTGTGAAATCCTTTTCCCCCAATCACTTTATCCTCATTAATAACTCTTAGACTCCTAAAATTAATCTGTTGGGGATCATAATATTGGGCAAAAGAAAAAGTATGATAGGTATCCAACCAACCATAGTTAGCGTGGCCTCTTTCCTCAGCTTTGCGTATAGTAATCATCAGTTTTCCTCTTTTTTATCTCTATATTCCTAGTATATAAAATATTGCCAAAAATGATCAGTAGGCACTTAAAATTCAGATAGTTACCTTACCTTCTTTTTTAGCCCAAAAAGCCTCCTACTGGGGGCTTAGGAAGAATGTAGTTACTTCTTAGAGTAGAGCAAATTATGTCGAGAATTGGCAAATATAGCTCGATTTTTGTTGAAGCTGTACTGCATTTAAATTGCGTATTGAATATTTTAGTACAAATGCTCAACCTCCTTCTCCCTACTCCCTTCTCCCCTCTCCCCGGCAGTCTTAACGAGTAATTTAGATAGTCAACAGCTTATTATTGCGGTAAAAACGCCTAACTATAGCATTTGGGCAGGTTACTTCATAATTTGCATTTCAGCTTGCTTGATCAAGATTTCAGGTCAAACTTAAGCCAAATCTCGCCAATCTATCCCTAAATCTTGTAACTTCTGAGCCATCTTTTCTGCTACTTCTTCAGGGGTGGGAACAAGTTTACCTTCAGGGGTAAAAAAGCGTAATTGGCTGTCATGAACACCTAAAAATAATTCTAACTGAATTTACGGGGGATACTATAGCTTATTTTGAAGTCCATGGTACGGGAAAGGCCGTCGGTGATGCAACCGAATTAGAAGTCTTATCTCATGTTCATCCAGATACGGTAAATAAGGCCGTTATTGGTTTAATTAAAGCGAATATTGGCCATACTAAGGCGGCAGGGATAGCAGGGTTAATTAAAGTGACTATGGCGGTTCATCGTCAAATTTTACCACTGGTGACGGGATGCGATCGCCATCAGGCTCAGTTAACCGAAGACAAGGCTAGGTTACAGGTATTAAAAGAGGGGCAAATTTGGCCAAATTCCTTACCTTTACGGACAGGAGTGAGTGCCATGGGTTTTGGGGGCATTAATAGTCATATTATCCTAGAGAGATTAAGTCAGATTCGTCGTCACACTTTAACGCAACAGGAACAAAAATGAATCCATCCAAGATGCAGAGTTATTCCTATTGAGTGCAAATCGTCAAGAAGACTTACAAGCACAGGTTAATCGGTTATTAAATATTGTTCCACTTTTGGGAAATTTTGCTAAAATATGAAAAGCGGTAAAGCGCGCAAGGTATTAGGGGGACTGACCTCCCGATCCTTTGTATCTCAGAACAAATATCGCCCTCGGCCCAAAGACAAAATTCAGTTCCTTCCGCCGCCTGGCAGTCGGTGGACGTTAAGTTAAAATGCTGGTGGATTCGGTCTGACGGGGGCATAATTTTCGGATTGTGTCTAGTTAAGAGGAGTAGAAGCAGCAATCTCCCGTTACAGCCGTAGGCTGGGTGAGAGTGTCAACACCTAATCATACCCAAAACCTCAAACATCAAAAATTGATATTCCTAACCCATAAACGAAACTGTCGAGGAGAAAATTACCTACACACAGCCAGCAAAAGAGTAATAGATTGGTGTATTATTCATCAAAGAGGGACGTTAATAATTGGGCATAATGAGCGGATGAAACAATCTCTTAATCTAGGAAAAAGGAATCATCAACAATTGGTCAATGTTCCTCATTATAGATGAAGAGAAATGTTAACCTATAAAGCTCAATTAAAAGGAATAAAAGTCATAATAGCTGAAGAATCCTCTACCTCAAAATCGAGTAATTTAGATAGGGATGATTTACCTAAAAAATACGGTGAAGAAAAACCATTATTTAAGGGAAAAAGGTTAGCTAGGGGACTTGATAAAATGGGAACAAATCAATTGTTAAATGCCGATGTCAATGGGGCATTTAACATCATTAGAAAAGTAATTCCTGATGTCGTTGACCAGGGAAGAAAGGGTTTGCCGTTTAACCCGCTCCGTGCTTGAACCACTACGAATGACTAAGCTTTCAGGCTTTTAAGTAAGTTTGAGTAAGTTTAGTTGAGCGGTAATCTCAAAAGGAAAAACAGATATTATTTTGATGAAAGGCTATGGGTATCAGCATCTTGAGAATCTGGGCGATCGCAGCTAACAGTTTTCGCGAGGTTATCCGCGATCGCATTCTTTACTTGATCGGGTTTTTTGCCTTGTTGATGGCCTTCGCTTGGCGTTTATTACCAGAAATTGCGGTGGGAACCCATCAGAAAATCTTTCTTGACTTGGGATTAGCCGCTATCGGGTTATTAGGGGTAATTGTTGCGGTTTTTGTGGGTACAGGGCTAATTAATAAGGAAATTGACAAGAGAACTATTTTAGTTTTGATTCCTAAACCCCTGAGTCGGGCCGAATTTATCCTCGGTAAACACTTGGGTTTGTCCGGGGTTTTAGCGGTGATGTTGGGGGTAATGTTGGTGATTTACCTGCTGATGTTGTCGGGGATGAAAGTATCTTTTCAAGCTTTACCCCTGATTGTCTCGGTTTTCTATCTCGGTTTGGAATTAATTCTCATCGCGGCCGTGGCGATCGCTTTTGGGGTATTTACCAGTTCGATTTTAGCCACGTTAATGACTTTTGGGGTCTATCTAATGGGTCACATCAGCAAAGATCTGATCCAATTGGGTATAATCAGCAAAAATGCCAATATCCTCGCTATCACTAAAAATATTTATCTAATTCTCCCAGATTTAGAGAGATTGAATTTTAGAAACGAGGCCGTTTATGGTTTGCTGCCTAGTGCTGATGTCTTAATCGCTAATGCCCTCTACAGTCTCGTTTATACTGGTCTATTATTGGGTATCTCCATCCTTATCTTTTCACGACGACAATTTTAACTGGGGTTGCCGAGTCAAGGAATGAATGTCATCGCCATCGATTAGTTTATAGACATGATTAGCCATGAAATTAAAGGCACAACTGCATATTTTAAGTCGAGACGCCGTCAATTACGGACTGGCCCCCGTAGTCATGGAAGAAGCGGTTAATCCCGTCCTCGCCGCTATGGCCAGACAGTTAAAACATTTACAATACTATGTGGTGCAGAATAGCCAGGGTGATTGGTTACTAACCACCTTAGCCCATCGGCGGCAGCCGCAACAGGAGAAAAGGGTAATCTATGCCTTTGCTACGGAAAAAATGGCCATATCTGCTCAAAATACCCCCAATTCACCCCTATCAACGCTCCTGATTCCCGTAACCCATCTTTTATTCCAATTATTTGCCCTAGAAAAAGTAGATAGTATTATTTTTCTGGAAAATGCACACACCGCTCAAACGGGAAAAGAAATCACCCGGACCCAATTAAAGGCCAATATTGAAAAACAACTGCAAAAACTAGCGGTAATCCCTCCCCATCTTGCTTAACCTAGTGTAACCAGAGAGATTTTTGAGAAAGGAGGGTGTCGCTAGTGTGGGCCACACTTCACCCCATCAGATATAGTAGAAGTACAGTATATAGATTTTCAACAATACGGTCGTCAGGATGAATACAAAAACCCCCAACTACTAGACCGCCAGTGTCAGGATGATAAAATGGCCTTCGATTGTCAAGCTGTATCCCTAACAATGGAGCAGTTAAACTAGGAGCCGTCGGAGGCGAAAGTCTCACCCACGTTTCTCAAGGGGAGGAGATGGAGGTAACTCTATGCTCAAACCCTAATGGATAGATTGGAATCTATCAGTATCCGCCGCTACTAATAACTTAAATCTTAGCCAGAATGCCAGATTTACACTTGCTTAATTCTCATCCACAGGCCCTAGAAACTGCCTTCATCCCCACTGCCGACCGGTCTTTTTCCTCCCCTCTATCCCTCGACCTGGAGAGAATTAATCAACGTTTTGACTTCGCTAACGCCGCGGAAATCGTCGCTTGGGCCGCGGCCACCTTTGGGGAAGGTTTGGTGATGAGTACCAGTTTCGGCATTCAGGCGGCGGTAATGTTGCACCTCGTCACCGCAATTATCCCCGATATTCCCGTCATTTGGATCGATACCGGCTATCTTCCCCCAGAAACCTATCAATTTGCCGAAGACTTAAGCCAACGCCTCCATTTAAACCTGAAAGTTTATCAATCTCCCCTCAGTCCCGCCCGCATGGAAGCAATCCACGGTAAATTGTGGTCAAATAACGATCTCGACTCCCTCAATCTCTACGACAAAATCCGCAAAGTGGAGCCGATGCAACGGGCCCTGAAGGAATTAAAGGCCACCGCTTGGTTAGCGGGTTTGCGTCGCGACCAAACCGACCACCGCAAAACTCTCCAATGGGTCAATCCACAGGGCGAACGTTACAAAATATTACCGATCCTTGACTGGAATGCCAAAACCATATACCAGTATCTGACTAAATACGATCTTCCCTACCATCCCTATTTTGATCTGGGTTATGTCTCCGTCGGCGATTGGCACTCCAGTCGGCCTTTAACCGCCGATGATAGCAACGAACGAGACACCCGTTTCAAGGGTTTAAAACAAGAATGCGGTCTTCATTTGCCCTTAACCCCCGGAGAAGCACAAAGTCTCGACGCAAGCTCCCTATAACTGCCGGGGTGGGAAAATTGCCGGTGCGATCGGTTCCTAGACGTTAGACAATGGTTAATGATTATTAATCCCCCATTAACCATGGCTATTTTAGAAAGTTTTCTCGAAGTCGGCCCTCTCAAGTGGTTCTATCGACAGGTTAACCCCGCTCAACAACCGGACACAACCCCCGTGATCCTACTCCATGGTTTACCCGCCCATGGCTATATTTGGCGGGAATTGTTAACCAGTTTAGAAGAATATAACATTAATGCTATTGCCCCCGATTGGATCGGTTCCGGTTTATCCGCTAAACCCAATGCCAGAGAATTCGCCTATACACCTAGCGCTTTTTGTCAAGCTTTGGCCGATTTTATTCAAGCTCTCCAATTGCCGAAAATCTCCCTCATTGTCCAGGGTTTTTTAGCCTCCGTCGGTTTACAATACGCCCTAGAAAATCCCGATAAAATTGATCGCTTGATCATCTTAAATACTCCCCTCTCCAGGGATGTCAAATTACCCTGGATAATGAAACAATGGGGGCTACCTTTCCTCGGAGATATGGCAACTCAAGATCCCTTATTAGTCGATCGTACTTTAGAAACTGGTAGCGGTTTTGTGATTAGTGATGCAGCTCTGGCTATTTTCCGTCAACCTTATCTAAAAACTTCGGCAGTGGGTCGCGCTTTACTGGCCACGATTCGCAATTTAAACCTATCGAAAACTATGGCAGAAATTGAGACAGGTTTAGAGAACTTTGAAAAACCTATCCTTTTTGTCTGGGGAATGGCCGATCCTTGGTTATCTTCTGTCACTGTTGAAAAATTAGCTACTAAATCAGGAGTGGAATTAATCCCCCTCGCGGAAGCAAAACACTATCCCCAAGAACATTGGTCAAAAGAAATTAGTCCCCAGATTATTAATTTTCTCGGACGCAAAACCTAAAACCCCGATACTTTCTGGGAATTGATAGCAAAATCTCCCTAGAAAGTATTGATCAAGTTATCCTTAGTATATCACTGTAGTTCTGCACTGGCCACCCCCTATGGAAATACCAGCTTTAGGAAGGATAAATATAACAAATAATCCCCCAGATATTAATAATTTAACCGATTGGGAGCGAGTTAAATCGATGGGTGATCTAGAAATCGAGGCTAATGCTTTGTCAGATCACGATGCGCTCCCTTTTGATGATGATTGGGAAAATGCGGCGATTATTCCTGCTTACAATAAATTAACATCTCAATAATTGCTAAAACTGATAATTGTCTCAGGGTTACTTGTTATGAAAGTTTAATAGACTGTTGTTCAAGAAAATAGTGATAAATTTTTTTGTTAGCTCAAAACAATAAGCAGGTAATCATTTGATAGTAATCATTCCACATTACCCTCAAATCGAATTACTTAATATTGATGGTTCTTCGGTTTGTCTTATGCAACGTACAGGGTTATAAGGAATGAAACTCTTATAGAGAAAGACATTTGGCGATTTTTGTTAATTGTTTTCGATCTAGAGCGAACTAATCAATTAAATCTCTTGCCAGATAAGGATTTAGTCGATTTATGCCCCCCGATCGAACCATACTAAGTAACGAAGAACCATATTGATTATTTGAACCATATTTTCAAGTCTATGTATATAGACCTGATGATATCTCCATGCTTCTAAAATACTTTGTAATAATTCATCTTTTGAAAAACAACCAGAATCAGCTACATCTTCAATTTGTCTGATTAGATCATCTTCTAACTCCAATTCTAGCATACTCACTTGTTTAGTTGTGTCTGCCATACTTTTATCTATCTAAAAGTTGATGGAACTATCATACCATAGGAACTCAGCACTGTGGTATCTATTGAACCCCACATTACACCCACATTACACCCATTGCTATGCCTTGCATATATGTATATATAATACCACCTACTAAATACCCTATTATACCCCCTATTGTACCTAAGCATGAATAAAACCTAAGATTATTTTGGTTAAAATTTGCGAAAAATAGCCTTTTAATAACAAATAAGTCAATAAGTTGATGGTATTTGACCTATTGCACCCATTGAGTACCGTCAGGACTCGTTTATGTTGATTTGACATAGTTGACATATCTGGTGTGATTGCTTGACATATCCAGTGTAATAGTTGGTTGACATATCTGGTGTAATTAGGGTAAGATAGGATACTGTAGTTAGGATGCTAAGTTTCTAAAGGCAGACTATTATGGACATCTATGAGAAAGGACGATGACAACCCTTAAATCAGACTGTAGGGTCAATTCATGAATTGACCCTACTATAGCCCTCAATGGTAAAAATGGCTCTTCTCGACCTTAGTGATCAGTTATCAGTGAATCGATACAATCCATTCACTAAATTAACAAAAAAAAATGGCTACCAGACAATTTCGAGTAAATCTTAGTCAAAAGGACTCTGAATATCTTAAAGAAATAGCTAAGGAGCTAGGCTTAACAGAGTCTGAAGTCATTCGTAAAGGATTAAAACTCATGGCTTTATATGCTAAAACTGAGACGGAAGAAGATACTCAATTAATACTGCAAAAAGGTAATGAACAGAGACCACTACTAATTGTTTAGTTATGACCAGTGATTCAAAAAATGAGACAGGGGAAGTTAACAAGCCAAAAGACCTCAGCGCTTCTTTGGCTCTTCCAACTCAAGGGAACTCTGTGCATCATCTTCTAAAGAAGAATCCGGATGCTTATCGTTTAGACAATGAAGTATCTGCATTTGGTAAACCAGCTACAGCTATATCACCCTCAGATCAAAGACATAATTTTAATACTAAAGTAGCTGGTTCCTTAGCAAAGTGGCTTTGGTTGGGATTGTTAGCCACTGCTGGTTTACAAATTCTTTCTATTTGTCTCATTTCTTTTGCTTCTCTTGGAATTTTTAATTTAAATATAAATTTGAAAGCTATCGAAGAACAAGAAGTACAAAGTAGAGTGGATAAAGCGGCAACCCTAATTAATGATTCTTCTAAGACAATTTATACTTTTTTAGGGCCAATAGCTACAGCAGTCACCGCCTTTTATTTTAGTGGTTTGGGTAGTTCGTCGAAAACTAACGATGAAAACTCTGAAAATGAAAAAAATGAATAGAACTTTCAAAAAAACACGAAAAAATCTCTCCCATTGGTAATTTTAGTACAAGGGACAGAAATCTCAACCCCAGAAACCTCTCCTCCCCACTCTCCTATACTTTTGAAGTGGAAGAAAGTTTTAGCTTAATTAATCTGATTAGAGGCCTGTTTTTGTCGTTTCTAAATACCCCTGATAACTTGACCGGAACTGTTCGATCGATAAGTCCTTTGTCCAATATTCTACCAGAGCATGACCCCAGGCCCAAGCTTCCTTGTCAGCAGTGCTAGAATTTTCTAATAGTATTGGCCAAAGTGCCAATAAATCAAAACTTTTATTCTCTGGATTCAAGAGAGAAGAAAGCTCGTATGCCATCTGTAATTTACCGATCGCTACTGGTAATTGTTCCACAGGAATTTGTTCAGCTAAAAGATAGGCTAAAGTTGGTCTTCCCGTGGCTAAAGTGGAGATAAAACCTAGAATAGGACTTTTTAATAGGGCCGTTAAACCTTGCCCCGTGGCCATCTGTAAAGTATAGCGATCGATTATTTTCGCCGCTGCCAGGGTTCGAGTTTCTAAATCCGCTAAAAAACGGGCTAAACGCAACTGTTTGGCGGGCGAAATTGCCCCCAGTAAAGCGATTGATAACTCCTCATCCCCCCAAGCTTCTCTATCCGGCTGTTGACTGACCATCGGCAAAATGCGATCGCAGAGATTCTCGAATAATTCCGCCCGATACTGCAAGCATTCGCGGATATTGACTTCTTTGGGACTTTCTCCCGTCAGCCAATTATAGGGGGGTTGCCACTCTCGCACCGGACGCAGGCGATCGACTTGAGAAACACAGACTATAACTGGTAAATTGTCAATAGTTTGTTGCAAATCTTTAAGAAAAGCCTCATCCATGGCCAGGGCGGGATCGAGGGCGGGAGTTACCAGAATCAATAAATCGGCGTTTTCGGCATAATTGAGAACCTTTTGCCGATAATCAGCCCGATTTGCCTGTTCATAGCCCGGGGTATCCCAGAGGATTAACTCGTCTCCTTCTGGGGTTTGCCAATGGTAGGATTGGATGGCATCGGTACTGGGCAATAGATCCACTTGGGCTAAATCGGCCCGAAAGAGAGTATTGATTAAACTGCTTTTGCCGGCCCCGGTGCGTCCAACCAGCAGAATATTAACCGGTTGGCGATCGATTTCCGTGATCGGTTCAGCTTGGGCGAGAATTTCCTTGAGAGTAGTGGTGGCGATTTTGGTCTTGGTGGGGAGAGTTGGGGCGAGATTGCCGCCACTGTAGAGTAACACCGCTTGGCGAGAGAGGTTTCTTAGGGCATTTTCCCGCAAAACTTGCCCTAAATTGACTAATAATTGCTGATCCGCTCGATCGCTGTACTTTTGACTAGCAACTTTAGCCACAGCCGCAGCGGGATTGATCACCCATTGCGCCCAATTCCAGACCTGCCAAAGTTTCTGGGCCGAGGGTTGCAATTTTTGATAAACTTCGTAGGCCTGATAGGCTTGGCCGATGGTGATTTGATTCAGGGCTGGGGAAAGATTCTGCATCCAGCGATCGCTATCATCCACGGTTCCCCGAATTAAACCGTAGGCCTGGGGAATGTAAATATTTAATAAGGGGTACTTGACATCGGGGTAATATATATGGGCGATGGCACTGACCAAATCCTGACAGCGTTGCCAAAAAGTCGCCCAATCTTCCCAAACCGGGCGATCATTGCGGGCCTCGACGATAATCCTCTCGATAATTTCCTCGACATTGCCCCCGGAATCACCCTCAGGAGGGGTTAATTCTGCCTTAATTTCCCCGATGGCGGCTTCAATTTCCCCGACTGCTGGGCGCGTCCATTTGACCAACAGGAAGCGCCAAGCCACAAAAATCAGGGTAAAAACTGCCCAAATCCAATTCAAACCCCATTGATTGATCTGGACACTGGCGGCCACGATCAGAAAGATGACCACGGCGGCGATCGGAACTGCTAAAATCAACCCTTGCCAAGTTTTTAACCGTAACATTGCTCGATCTGGTTTTTTTCCATTCTACCGATCTCTGATTCTCGGTTAGGGGGGCAGAAATTAGGCAGTGGCATCAATTTGGGCGAGGATTGCCGTGGACAACTGACAAAGTTGTTGATGACAAGGACCATTACTAGCCATGATCCCCCCCCATTGCCGCACATCACCGCGATTATAGCGCACGGGTTGACCGTCAAAATAGGAGAATTTGCCGCCTGCTTCCGTTAAAATCAACTCCGGAGCGGCAAAATCCCAGTCTTTAGCCGCCGATTTCCCCGATAGGGAGATATAAACATCGGATTTTTGTTCGAGGATTGTGGCAATTTTACAGCCCACACTAGCCACATAATTTTTACCGAAGAAGGGTATTTGGCTTAATAAATTATCAAAACGTTGGTCGCGATGGGTACGACTAACCACCAGATAGAGATCGGTAATTTTATCTTTATTGGCAACTTTTACCTGTGTAATATTTCCGTCGCTAGTTTCTAGAAAAGTGCCTTTTCCTTTTTGGGCAAAATAGAGTTTTTCTTGATCAGGTAGGGCAACCACGGCGATGATCGGTCTTCCCTGATAACATAAGGCGATATGTAGGGCATATTCTCCCGTTTTGTTGATAAAATCGCGGGTTCCGTCCAAAGGATCGATAATCCATACCCAATCTTTCGGGATAGCTTCATTACCCTGGTGGGTTTCCTCGCTTAGATAACCAAAGTCGATATCAGAAAAGTTTGTTTGTAATTCCCCTAAAATATAGTTATTTGCCGCTAAATCCGCCGCCGTCACTGGTCCGCCTTTTTTCTTCTTGTTGACGGCTAAATCCTGTTCACCGCGGTGGTAGGATTGGAGAATTTTAGCACCACCCCAACCGACGGCACGAGTCACAGCTAAAATGCGATCGAGTGTTTCGGTATCTTGATAGATTAAATTAATCATAAAATAACATCAGTTTTTCAGACTTATTATCTACTAAATTAACCGTGAAATTAAAAGACTGGCTTCTTATAGCGTTTCCCAATCTCATGAGGTACACCAAAATCTTAACTCCTGAATCCCGAATCCTGACTCCTGAATCCCGAATCCTGACTCCCGAATCCTGACTCCTGACGACCGGCTCCTGACTCCTCAAAACCTAAGACTCTGTACCTCACAACTATGGGAATTGCTATATACCATTTTTCTCAAGTAATGACAGAGATGGTTAATTGCCCTCACCCCCCCGATGTCGGGGGGGTTGGGGGGGTAAGATACCTGCCAAGAATAAAGAAAAATGGTATTAGCTTACCATCCCTTGCTTCCTAACTCCTGACTGGCTTAATTTTGCTCTTGCCAAAAATAATCGGCGGGTTTTTTGGTTTCTGCTGGTGATGATTGAGGCGCGTCTCCCAAGAAAACCGAGCGCTGGATGACGCGATCGCCTAATCTTCTTTGGACTCGACTGGGAATACCGTAACCGTAGGCAATATGACCTTTTCCTGCTAGGACGATGATCTGATAGTCGGGATGAGCTTGCCAGAATTTAGCGATCGCATCGGCCATGGTTTCATCCCAGAGGACCTGTGCCAGAAAAAAGCGATCGAATCCCTGACTTTTGCCCCCCGTGTGTTGCTGATAAACGGCTAAGATCTGTTGACGGTACTCCTCGTTATCCTGGTTTATTTCGCTTTTAGGGGGGATGTAGGTCATTTCTGAGGTGGAGAGGCTTTCTAAGCCCTCCCGTGCCACTTTTCTAGTGATTTCCGTGGGTGTATTTAGGGCGATCGCTGGTAGTTTTTTTGCCTTGGCCAAGCGCAGGATCGGGGCGTAAAATTCCCAATCAAATCCCCAACGTTGGTCGTATTCACTTTTTTCTCTCAACTGATTTTCGCTAATTTTGCCGGCTAAATACTGATCCAAATAGATTTGGTAAGGACGTTGAAACATCTCGAAAGCGATCGCTATTTGGGGATTATTGGCCTGTAAATACTCGATAATAGCTAATTGGGCCTGATGGTCGGCTTGACTATCGTGCCTTTCTCCCAGATAAATAATCTCGGCTGTTTTTAAATCTGCCAGAATTTGTTTTTGGCTATTAGTAAAACTCCAGGCCCGGGGCAGCAAAATAAACAGTAAGCAGAGGGCAAGGAAAACAGGAAAAAAGCGTCGAGAGAATTTCATCTTTTTATACTAAATCCGTTGAGTATAGGCTACTTGTGAGGACAGGCAAAAGGTAAGAGGCACTCATGCAAAAGAGGGAATAGATAATCAGTTTTTAATAACTAGATTTAGTATTAAAAGCCTTTTAAGAAACTGATCTTAACCGAAGCCAAGACAAAAAGGGTGAGCAATGCCCACCCGAAAAAATTTTCAGAGAACCTTTTTGGTTTAGTAGGTTTCTACGTGCCAGCGATGTTCTTTTTTCAGTTGTTTCTGATAGACAGACCAATCAGCACCATTTTTAGCGGCGGCACCACTGATAGCATCGTCGATACCATCTTCCATCCCTTTCAGTCCGCACATATAAGCGTGGGTTTTGGGACTTTGGAGTAGATTCCAGATTTCGTCAGCGTGTTCGGCTACCCGGTGTTGAATATACATTCTACCGCCCTGGGGATTTTGCTGTTCCCGGCTGATGGCATAGGTGAGACGGAAGTTATCGGGGAATTCCGCCGCAATTTTCTCTAATTCTTCTTGGTAGAGAATATTGGCCGTTTTGGGAACTCCGAAAATCAACCAAGCTAGACCTTTGAATTTATAATCTTCGTGTTGTTCCTTGAACATCCGCCAGAGGAAAGCTCGGAAAGGAGCGATTCCGGTCCCAGTGGCCATCATAATGATAGTGGCATCTTCATCACCCGGTAGCAGCATTTCCTTACCCACCGGACCAGTAATAGCCACATCGGCACCCACCTCTACATTACAAAGATGGGTGGAACAAACTCCATAAACGGTTTCCTTGGTTTCTGGATGTTGGTATTCTAACTGACGCACGCAGAGGGATACGGTTTTATCGTCTAATTTATCACCATGACGGGTGGAGGCGATCGAATAGAGTCTCAATTTATGAGGTTTGCCATTAGCATCGGTCCCCGGGGGGATAATACCGATACTTTGGCCTTCTAAATAGCGTAAATCGCCCCCAGAAAGGTCAAAGGTGACGTGTTGTACGATACCGATACCCCCCTCATCAACGAGAGCATAATTCTCGATACATTTGCCGATAAAGGGTTGATTCGGACGGTAGATGTTGACGGGGATATCTGTTTTTTCTTTCGCTTGGGTCATGGCCTTTTTCTGGGTCTGTTCGGTGACGGGCGATGATTGAGCGATTGGCTGTGGTGTGGAGGCACTAGAAACAGTTGCTACGGGGGCAATCCCATTGAAGGGTTTGATGCTGACGATACGACCACCTAAACGGGTAATCCGACGCATTTCTTGATTCATGCGACTGTAGGGAACCGTGAAAAACACGCTTCCACTCTGACGGATTGAATAATCCAAGCTGTCAGTATTGTCGTTTTGATTGAGACCCGCCACTTCGTAAACAAATAAACGGTTTCCCGCTAGTGTACTCGGACTGTACATTAAATATAACTCCCAACTCAAGTCACGATAATCGTTCCATAGTTTAGCCTACCATCGGTACACTACACCTAGGCCTAATTGAGAGTTATCTTAAAAAAACCACAGACATCGCTTTTATCTTTTCCTTAAGGATAGGTCAACTCTCTCGTTAAAATCTGTTACATTTGCAGCATTTTTACTTTTTATTAAGATTTCTGCTACTTTTCCCTATTTGTGCTAAAAATCCCCCTGGTTTGCCTGATCACGGCAAGAGCGGGGGACAGATATTAGCGATAATTATTTTTTGACATCCTCGCCGCCCTAAAAGTGCGGCGATTCCTAAACCTCACGATTTAAGTTTCTGCTTCCACCACCGTCGCATACCACAGTTAAAAAACCATGTACTGTCTTACACAGAGTCCACAGACTTTCGCCCCATTTC
>NZ_JAPZRB010000606.1:0-6072 GCF_027531105.1 Microcystis sp. LE18-22.4A | reverse complement strand
GTTTTATTAGTGGGATTGATCACAAACTGACGACCACATTCTTTACCTTGACGTTTGGGTTTTCCATTATGAATAGAACCATTCTTGATAGTATGGTGAGAACCACAATTAGGACAGGGGAATAGAGGTGAAGGGGGTACTTTGTTCGGTGCTAGACTGATATTTGAGTAAGCCAGACAGGAGCCAGAAAAAGATATTTATCAGAAAAGTCATGATCAAGCTAGAGGTTTAAAGACTGATTGGGTTCCAATTATTTTTATTCATAAATATTTGACACAATTCATACCAGGTAAGCAAGAGGGCTACGCCACTACTACCAAATCATTACCGCCCATTTTTGTCCGACCATAACCGACGAGAAACCTTTTCCAGACTTAGCTCCTTTTCTACCAGAAGTTAGATCAATATCGGCTTTGATGTACTCAAAGTAAATATCGGTAATTGGATAGATTTTGGTTAGTTCGGAAACGACTCGAAGTTCAAGTTGACGATTAGCTCTAATTGAGGGAGCTAATTTTCCTTGTCTTCTATTTGAGAATCGTTTTTGTCGATGCGCTCTTAGATTAAAAGAAAGTTGGCGGTTAATCCGTCTTTTTCTACGTCCTCTTCGCATTAACCGTCTATTATCCAGGCGCTCTCTTACTCGTTTAAAAGGAAGTTCTAAGTGAGCCTTCCAAAGAGTAAAAAGAGAGGATTGAACGCCAATTCCAGAGAATAATTTACCCAGGTCAATACCAATAGCGATCGGTTGGGTTTTACTATCGGAAGGTTCATCGATTAGCTGGACATAGAAAATATCTAAATCGTTGAATTTACCGATAGCTTTTCCTTCTTTAATCCACCGTCTGGCACGACTGGGTTTGGTGGGCATTAACGGTTTTCCCTCTTTTGAGATAACAGGAACTCTTGGCATGGAGATAATCCTTAAGAGTAAAGTTAAAGTCCCTTACCGCAACACAATCAAGATGTCTTGTCTAACAACGCTTTACCAATAAAGCTTAGAGAGAATCCGAACTAGGGAAGCATTCGGAGGTCTAGGCCAGATTGTGTCTCGATGCGGTAGTCTCTACTTGCGTCGCCTAAATTGGTTTAGGCAAGCCCCGTCCCTTTTAGGGCGGGGTTAGTGACGATATAGCTGGTGTTCGCTGTTGAGAAGCACAAAGAAGCCGTTGTTTATTGTCTGGTTTTCCGAGATTGGTAAACTGTTCACTATGAACAGTTTTTCAGGAGTTTTTTTACCCCAATTTAGCGATCACTTGCTGTTTTTTGAGATGATAGCCATCCCCGTAGGCAAGAATATGTACCCGCAGATTATGCAGACTCAGGGGTTCGTTAGCGGTGACGTGATGGTGGTTGGTGTGGGACATTGCCCTGGCATCAATTACCGTCACTGTACCGCAGCCGATTACCGTCATCGTGCCATCCCGTTCAAACATAGCGCAGGTATCCTCATCGATGCCAATTCCTAAACGTTCGGGATAACCGGAGATAGCGCTCATTAACCGGGCCATGCGGTTGCGATTGTGGAAGTGTTGATCGACAATGACTTCAGGAATGAGACCTAATCCCATGGCCATATCCACTAGGGCGCGATTGGGTGCTTCCCCGCTGCTGCCCCCAGCAATCATGTGATGACCCATAACGGCGGCCCCGGCGCTAGTTCCGGCCAGGGTTAGTTCTCCCTGTTGCACTCTTTGTCTGATTCTTTCCATCAGGGGGGTATCGGAGAGCAAACCGCATAAACGCAGCTGGTCGCCTCCGGTCATAAATACACCTGTACATTCTTCGATGTAGGCTTGAAATTGGGGGTCTTCTCCCTGTACACGATCGCGAATATCGATAACTTTGACGTATTTTGCCCCCATTTCCTCGAAAATCTTCTGATAGCGATCGCCGATTAAAACCGGTTCTCTGGAAGCGGAGGGAACAATAGCGATCACTGCTTCGCTACCCCCGGCGCGATTCCAAAAGGTGTGCAGTATCTCTTTACCGTGGACTTTATCCTCGGCACCACCAATGACTAAAATCGCCGTTTTGAGAGATATGGGGGTAGGATTTTCGTGGTGTTGGGTTTCTAGCTCGATGATCATGTCACTGAACGAATAGACATTTTTAGGGATGGAAGGTTTTTCGGGAAGATGGACAAGTATTTTAATGTTATTTTCCCTGAACGGTTGACGGAAAAAAATGCGGTTTAGGAATATTTTTCGGGACATCAAGCAATAGTAGAGGCGATTTTAGCAATTTTCTTCGATCCACTGGCAATGACGGACTGTTAGTTAACTTTAATTCTAGGCTAGACTTCGATCACTCAAGCTAGAGCCAGAAAAACCCCTAGACAGTACAGCATAGTCTATCATGTTATCGAGATAGACTAGCGCCAAATTAGCAAGATTTTAACCGATCGAACCGTGACAAAATGATACATTAAACACTATCCCAGTCTAGGCCTTAATTTTCCCCGTGCAGTTTGACATTATTACTCTCTTTCCCGATTTTTTTACTTCACCGCTGCAGTCGGGGTTGTTGGCAAAAGCTCTCGAACGCGACATCGCTAGGGTAAATTTGGTCAATCTCCGGGATTTTGCCCACGATAAACACCGTCGTGTCGATGATGAACCCTACGGTGGTGGTGTGGGAATGTTATTAAAACCAGAGCCAATTTTTGAGGCGATCGAGTCTTTAGCAATTTTACCACCCCGGGAGATCGTGCTGATGACTCCCCAGGGGGAACCTCTCCATCAAGCTTTACTGAAAACTTGGGCCGGTAGTTATCAGCAGTTAATTCTCATCTGCGGGCATTATGAAGGGGTAGATGAGCGGGTTTGTGAGCATTTGGTGACTAGAGAGGTATCTTTAGGGGATTTTGTCCTAACTTGTGGGGAAATCCCTGCTTTAGCGATTATTAACGGGGTGACGCGGTTGTTACCTGGGACGGTAGGTAAGGCAGAATCGTTGAAATTGGAGAGTTTTGAGGCAGGTTTATTGGATTATCCCCAATATACCCGGCCGCCGGTCTTTCGCGGTTGGCAAGTGCCGCCGGTTTTGCGATCGGGTAATCATCAGGATATCGCTGATTGGCGCTATCAACAACAACTCGATCGCACGAAGGAACGTCGTCCAGATCTCTGGCAAAAATGGCTAGAGGAACAGGATTAATCCCCCAAAATGCTGGCTCGCTGCCTACAATTTCAGGTGATTAAGGGCTAAATTCCGTTGTTGGAGAGCGAATTGATGGCTAGGCTCTAGTTGTAGGGTTTGGTTAAAAGAAACCACTGCTTCCGAGAAACATTTTAACTTGTAGAGACAACAACCCCGTTGATACCATGCCTCAGCCTTTTGGGATTGTAACTGTAAAGCCTTATTATAAGCGGCGACCGCTTCACTGAGTCGTTCTAATTCCCGTAAAGCTTCGCCTTTACTAAACCAAACATTAGCATCGGATTTAATGGCCAGGGCCTGATTATAAGCCGCTAGACCTTCGGCATAACGTTGCATCCGACAGAAAATCATGCCTTTGTAATGCCATGCTTCCAGATAATCTGGCTGCAGTTGAATCGCCTTATCCAAAGATGCGATTGCGGCGCTGATTTGTCGTAAATTAGCTAAAGCGATGCCGCGATAAAACCAAGCCCGAGCATTATTAGTCTCTAATTGAATTACCTGATTAAAAGACCCTAAAGCTTCAGGAAAACGCCCTAATCGTTGCAAGGCCAGACCGCGATTATACCAAGCATTGACAAAATTGGGCTTTTTCCGCAGGGACTGTTGATACAATTGAACTGCTTCGCGATGCTGCCCCAAATCGAGATGCGCGTTACCGCGATAAAACAACTCCTCTGCTGAAATTTCCCGCACTAAAGCTTGTTGCTGACGCAATTGCAGTAACTCTTTTATGGCATCTAAAACTTCTGCTGCCGAGGGAAAGCGTTGGCGCCAGTCATAACGGGTCATTTTATCGATAATAACTGCTAGATCATCTCTAACATCGGCCTGATCGCGCCAAGCGATTTCTCCGGTTTCGGCATCTTCGGGAAATTGCGTCGGTTTGAGACCAGTCAAGGCTTGAATAGCGATGATTCCCACGGCATAGACATCGCTAGACAATCGCGGTTTATTTTGCGCCTGTTCACTAGGCATATAACCAGGGGTGCCAATCCCAATGGACACACTGGTCTGTTTTGCTTTTAGCCATTGAGTCCCCACTTGTTTGACTCCGCCAAAGTCGATTAAAACTAGCTTGCCCTCTTGGCGACGGATAATATTATGGGGTTTGATATCTCGGTGAATAATATTATTTTGATGGACAAAAGCGAGAACTTCCAAGATATCTTTTAATAACTGAATTACCTGACTCTCTTCTAAACGCTTACCCTTAGAGATTTCCTGACTAAGATCGTGACCATCGATAAATTCTTGAACGATATAAAAAGACTTATTTTCCTGAAAACTGGCGAAAAATTGCGGTATTTGAGGATGATGGCCGAGTTTTTCTAAAGCTCTGGCCTCACTCTCAAATAATCCTATAGTAACTTCGTTAACCACTTGGGTGATTAACTGTTTGACCACACATTGAGGACGGCCGGGGCGATAGTTATCTTGGGCTAAAAAAGTTTGACCGAAAGCCCCTTGACTTAGAGGTTTAATAACTTGGTAACGTCCCCCGATAATTAGTTTCATGGTAGCGGATTATCTTTACCCTAGGGCAGCTTGACGGGACGGTTAACAGCCAAAGGGGTTAACTTGCTCATGCCCATCTTGCCAGTTAATTGATATATTACATCAATTGTCGTCAGAAGCGGGTAACGCGACTCGAACGCGCGACATTCACCTTGGGAAGGTGACGTTCTACCACTGAACTATACCCGCAAAAGTCTCCCTAATCATAGCATTGACCCCCCAGCCAGAGCAACTGCCCTAGGCTGTTTTCCATCACCGCGCCAGTTTGTCCAGAAACGCTAAACTGTAAAGCTTCCCGATAGACTCGCCCCGCTGGATGATCAATAATATTCGCCGCCCCACCGGAGGCAATCACTGCCCCTTGAGCGCATTGTAGAGCCAAATTAATCGCCCGACCGCGCCAGTGCAATTTGTCGGCAAAACTGGCCTGGTGGGAATTTAACATTTTTTCTTGACAGGACAGTAGGGCTTTTTCTAGCTGTTGATGGGCATTTTTTAGGCTTTCTAGCCGCTTTTGTCGATAAACCCCAAAAATAACATCTAAGCCCGCCCAAGCACAGCCAAGGGCATGAAAACCGTGATGGAGAACATTTTTTTGATCGCTGGCCTCGATCGCCGCCGCCGGTTGTAAACTAACAATAAAATCCCTTGACAAAAAGTAGTCTTGTATGGTAAGGCTCACCGTATTAGTCCCACTCATCGATAATAATGTCATGGGGGGACTGCATTGCAGACCGGGGAGATACTGCAGCGGTAAAAGACCGTACAGCGATCGCCCGTCTGGGAGGGTCGCCCCGATGATAAAATCTTCAAAAAAGCCCCATCCCGTCACCCAGGGGACCTGTCCACAGAGTTGATAGCCGCCGGCCACGGGAAACGCTTTCATCATCGGTTCCCCCGGACGACGTAGTTGCGAAAACCCGACCCCCACTAGCTTTTCGCCCCGGGCCATTTTGGGGAGATAAAGCTTTTTCAGGTCTTGGTTACTGCTGGTGGCTAATTGATTAGCGGCGCTTTGGTGTTGGGTTTGCAGAAAAGTCAAAGCACCGGAATAACGAGCGCCGAGGATTTGGAATTGTCGATAGGTGCGTTCGTCCCATCCCGCACCCCCCCATTCTCCCGGAACACGCAAAGCCAATAAACAGCGATCGCCCATACCCTGTAAAGCTAATTGTAGGGCGCTAGGGTCGCGATCGATCCGGGCTGCTTGCGGGGCGATCCTATTCTGAAAATAATCCCTAGCCATCTCCAGTAAACCATCCCTCATCGAAAATTTGGGTCTGAAACCCCGTCGTTCTACGACGGCTTTACTGTTAAATATTAGCACATTTACGAAATATATGCTAAAATGTGAGACATGGAAAAAGCCTATTCGTTTCGATTTTACCCCAC
>NZ_JAPZRB010000603.1:0-2711 GCF_027531105.1 Microcystis sp. LE18-22.4A | reverse complement strand
TAAGAGTTTGTGCTGCCTATTTTTTCGGAAAAATAGGTTGTAATGGGAGACTCTTTGTTTTCCTAGACAAAAATAATTACTTTTTCAAAAAAACACTTTTCTATTTTTTTGTTGGGTATTTTATTCTCTGGAAGTCCCTTACGGGTACTAGCTACTACCCCTGTTTCCGAAAGACCATAGGCTAAACTGAGAACATCTGCCGGCAATGCCAAGGGCTGTAGGGTTTCTAGAAAAGAACGACAGGTTTGCGGGACAATTTTCTCGGCACCGAGTCCAATAGTTTGCAGTGAGGATAAATCCCAGGGCTTTTGAGCAATAGCTTTAACTTCCTCTATAATCCTTGTCATCGCAAAGTTGGTTAATACCGTTGTCTTGACTCTATACCAGTCAACCGTCTCTATCCAACGTAGGGGATTTCCGAAAAAGCTGGCCGGGGGAAGATAAAGGGTTTGACCCAATTTGGGCTTAATTATGCTCATTCCCGAAGCATTATCGCAAGGAATCCAAGTTAAAAAACAGCTAGATTCATGATCATGTTCATTTTCGCCGAGAAATTGCCTGATAACGGTTAAAGCATCAAAGGAGACCAATTTGGGATTACCAGTTGTTCCAGATGTAGTCAGCAACAGAGCTAAGTCTTCCGGTTGGTGGGTGTGAAAATTCTGACTAGGAGCAAAGTTCTCGGCCTTTTCAAGGGTTAAAATCCTGGCATCAATAGGCTGACTGCGGGTTTTCATCGATGCTGCCAGTTCTTTTGTCGTTAAAATGACGGGATTAGCTAAAGTTTGCCAAACTTGCTCAAGTTTATTGGCAGCAGGGGTGGTTTCAGGGCCATGAAAAGACACAGCAACGGGGACGGGGACAAAACCCCCTAAAAAGCAACTCCAAACCGCTGCTACAAACTCATGGCACTGTTCAATCTGGATAATGACAAAATCCCCGGGAGACAAACCTTGAGCTTGTAAATAACCGAGTAAAATGGTAGACCTTTGCCCAATTTCGCCGTAAGTCCGGTTTATTGGCGACTTTCCAGTTAAATCAACTAAATAACCCTGAGATGTCTTTTCTAGCTGTTGTTTTAAGATTGCCGCTAAACTAGATACTACCTCCAATTTACCGGTTATTGGTTGACCATAAGCGATCGCTGGTTTTTTGTCTTCCCCATTCCCTTCTGAAAAAGAGTCTAACCCTAAATTGCTCTGAAATTGTGGTTCTATTTGCCTAAAATGATCTAAACATTGGATATGCTTGGCAATAACTTCTTTAACCGTTAGAAATCGGGCTGTTTTTCTCTCTAGTTGATACTGAAAAGAGCCATTGCGGTGCCACTCTAGAGCGGGAGTATCGAAACCGATCCCTAACCGAGCGGCATCTTGGGCAATTTGAGCGACATTGCTTTGCAATTCCTGCCATAAATCCCGACCTAAATCAGTAAATTGGGCATATTTTCGCAATTGTTCCAGGCCAATTTGCAATTGGAGCAGGTTGGTCATTAGTTGACTTTTGGCAAAGTCCAGCTTTTCCCCCTCCGGATTACTGCGATAAAAATTTAACCAAAACCGAGTAACGGGTGTATAAACATAGACAGCATGAAAAATTCCTCTTAAAGGTCGTAAATCCTGTCGCCAAGGGGAATAATAAAGACTATTGGCCTGATTTTCCTCAAGGGAATTGCACAGGAGAGGGTTATTTTGTTCTATTAAAAATAGGCGATTATGGTGGAATTCATGAATAAAATTATCCGCCAAGCGGTAGGGATTATCGATAACACTACAAATTAATGCCCCCGGAAAGTCGGAACTACTTAAGTTGGTAAAGGTTCCTTCTTCTAGGGGTTTTAGGGCTATTACCTCCATAAAATAGTGTAATTGCCCAAAGGTTTGCGGATGATACTGCTCGATCAATGCTAATCCATCTCGCACCAGATTAATATATTTTTCTTGATAAGCCATTCCCGTTTTAACCACTGCTTGACCATCGGGAAAGGCTGGGGAATTGAAACAATAGGGCTGAAAGCGGAATTCTCCACCTTGAAGGTATAGGGTAGGGCATTGTCCAACTTTGAGATTTCCCCCTTTTAAAAGGGCATTGGCCGTTAATTCTAAGTATTCTCGCTGATTTTGACCGCCAACGTCTAATTTATTCCCCTCGATCCCATAAATTTCTACCTCCCCAGTCCCTTCCAAATAAAAAGATGTCCCCGGAATGGCTAGGGGCAAACGGCCATAAAAAGGGATTTTGAAATTATAGCTCCGTCCGGAAAGAAGGGCATGAGCGATCGCAAAGAGCTTGAATTGATTGAGATGAGCGATTAATGCTTTCAGGGGCGTTTTTTGCTTAATTTCGCCACAATATTGCCGAGTAACCGATGGTAAGGGTTTTTTGGTGAGGGCTGCTTTGACTAAATCAAAAGCCAATTGACACCAATGATAGGCGGCGGGATCTGACCAAATCCACAGGAAAAAATCGGCTTGATAGTTGCTTATCTGAGCAAAAGTTTCTAAAAATTCGCCTATTTCTCCCCTATGATCCTCAGATTCGAGTAAAGCACGATGGCGTTCAATAACTTTTTTTGACACTCCCCGCTCTAAAGAGACGGGGATTCTTGGTTCACAGAGATTACTTGCTTAGACAGAATTGCTTCTGAAAAAGTAGAGGTATTCTCTCCCCAAGCGTTTATTGGATCGAGCCCAAAGGTTCCGGTATGCCCT
>NZ_JAPZRB010000494.1:0-1793 GCF_027531105.1 Microcystis sp. LE18-22.4A | reverse complement strand
TAAGAAAAAAGGGATCAGTTATGACACTGCTTGGAGAATGTGGAATCGAGGGCAGTTACAAGGAGAACGTCTTCCTACAGGAACAATTATTATTTTTGAAGATGACCGTTCTTGCGGTGAAAATAAAGTAGCTATTTATGCGCGAGTTTCTAGTTCAGAAAATAAATCTAACTTAGAGACTCAGGCAAAAAGATTGGAAGCTTATTGTATTGCGAAAGGCTATCAAATTGTTCGAGTAGTTAAAGAAGTAGGAAGTGGAGTCAATGATCATCGAAAGCTATTATTAAAACTTCTAGAACAAACTGATTATAATTTGATTGTCGTAGAACATAAAGATCGTTTAAGCAGAGTAGGGTTTAATTATCTGAAAGTTCTTTTAACTCAAACAAATAGAGATCTAGAGGTCGTTAATCTAGCAGAAGAAAGAAAAGACGATTTAAGGCAAGACTTCGTGAGCATAATTACCTCATTTTGCGCTCGATTATACTCATTAAGACGACGAAATAGAAAGACAGAATGTTTAATTAAATGCCTTGAGGAGAATGATGAAATTAGTTCAAAAACATCTAATTAAATTTAATCACAAAAATTATTCAGTAATTGATAAATTAGGATTTTTATCGAAGAATCTGTATAATTGTGCTGTTTATTTAAACCGTCAAGTTTTCTTTTCACATCAACCATTTTTAACAATGACTGAGTTACATCATGCCTTAAAAATGAGTCCAGATTATCAAGCCTTACCCGCCAAAGTAAGTCAGTTAGTATTAAAGCAAGTAGAAAAAACCTTTAAATCCTACCAAAAAGCGAAAGAACAATACAAAAAATCGCCAGATAAATTTACAGGAGAGCCTAAGTTGCCAAGATACAAAGACAAGGAAAAAGGTAGAAACGTTTTAACTTATAACTATCAAGCCATTTCTAAAAAAGCGTTGAAGCAAGGTTTAATCAAGCTATCAGGGACTAATTTAGAATTTAAAACTAATTTAAAGGAAGTTTTAGAGGTCAGGATTATTCCTAAATTGGGTGCTTATTGTTTAGAGATTGTCTATGAACAACCATCCTCATCAAGTCAAGAGGGAGAAAGATATGCTTTTATCGATTTAGGCTTAAATAACCTAGCTGCTGTTACCTCTAATATTCCCGAATTTCAGCCAACTTTAGTATGTGGAAAAGCCTTAAAATCCTGCAATCAAAAGTACAACAAGACACTAGCTAAACTCAAATCGGAATTACCCAGTCTACAGAAGACCAGTAAAAGAATACAAGGTTTAACTTTAAAGCGTAATTGCCAGGTGGATTATTACCTCCACACCGCTAGTAAATATATTATTGATAAATTACTAGCTCATCAAATTAACCTTTTAGTTATTGGTCATAATCAAGGCTGGAAACAAAACATTAATATTGGAGATAGAAATAACCAGTCATTCGTAAATATTCCTCATTCAAGGTTTATCGAACAACTTACCTATAAAGCAAATTTAGTAGGAATAGAGGTCAAAACAACTAATGAAAGCTATACCTCTAAATGTAGTTTCTTGGACTTAGAGTCTATTCAAAAGCAAAAAAGCTATTTGGGCAAGAGAATTAAAAGAGGACTATTCAGAAGCTCGTCGGGTTATTTCTATGGAGCAGATATTAATGGTTCCTTAAATATTGGAAGAAAGGTAGTCGGAGAGGCCGCCTTTAGCGGGAATCCGATAGAGAGGTTCGTAGTTAACCCAGTACGGGTCAAAGCGTACAAAGCTAATTCTAGATGCAATATTTGCGTACAGAATTAGTAACTATTC
>NZ_JAPZRB010000182.1:0-1690 GCF_027531105.1 Microcystis sp. LE18-22.4A | reverse complement strand
GGGAGTTGGTTTGGCATGAGCTGGATATGGGATCAGATCGAGCAAGACATGGGGACGTTGCGGACGCTGCGGCAAGAGATCAGCAGCGCCCAGAGCACGCTGGACGAGTTGCCGAAGGGGGTGAGCTACGTCAAGGGCAAGGATGGCAAGGGCTACATCCTCTCCCGCAAGATGGGGACGCCGTTCAAGACAGAGGCGGGCGAGATGGCCGTGGAGGTGCGCTAAATGACAGAGCTGGAGCGGGTACTGTTGGCGAAGCTGGAACAGATCGAACAGCGGCACGAACAACAAACAGAGGACTTGAGGCAGCAATTGCAGCAGCAGGCGCACTCTTTGAGCGCGTTGCAAAAGGTGTGCAGCGATGCGCTCAGGAGTTGCGGGAAGCTATGCAGCGACCTGCACGAGGAGATCCGGACGTTGCAGAGCGGGGTAACGCACTCGAACAAGGTTACCAGCGCAGCGCTAGGGAGCTTGAGCTGCAGTGTCAGCGCCTTGAACAAGGCGCTGGAGAACTTGCAGAGCGCGCAGGGGTGATCAACGAGCAGGCCAAAGAACTCAAGGAGATCAAAGAGCTGGAATTATCGCTGGAGTATGATCGGTATCGAGGGCTTGAGCTGTAGCTACCGTTGGCCCCCGAGGACATGCTGAGCTAGTCCTCGGGGGGGAGGCTGTATTTATGGGGATTTTTGTCTCACTAGTTGCGAGCTAGAGCCGTTACGGCTAGTTGCTCGTGGAGCAATAGTTTATTAAATATTTTCCATTTACTTGGTAAGTGGTGTGCGATTGGGTAGGTACAAGTTCTTTTTCAGGAACTTACTAACTTCCACACCGATTTCATTATGAATCAAGGCCCTGCTTTTATTTATGCCATCTTGGCAAACGATCTCGTCGCCAGGTTCCTTCTCAGCTATCAACTTAACAGCTCCAACCTTACATTCCTGCATGAAGCTGAAATGTGTTGCCCCGTCAATTTTAATATATTGCTCTTTGGGGAGAGATAGTTTCCCTGCTAGATAACCAGACTCCATTTCTGCTGGTATTTGATCATTCTCCTCTCCCGCAGCCATTACAAGAACTGGGGTGTCTATATTCCTTAGGGATTCCGGAGTAAATCCTCTGGCTAGCCCAAGGTCTAATGATATAACAGATTTAATTCTATTGTCCTTATAACTTTCTTGGAATTTTTCATTTGAGAGGTTCATGTCGAGACCTAATGTTTGGCGAAGTTTACAACTGGCTAACTGGCTATGGTCTCTACAATCTTGCTCGAAGCGGTTGGTGTCGAATTTTGCGCCTGCTAGAGCAAGCACTGTCCAGCCTCCAAGAGAATGCCCTATGGCAGCGACTCGCTGTTGGTCCACGTATCCTGCATAAGTAGGATTCTTTATTATTGCATTTATCAATTCACTTAAATCTTGGGGACGCAGCCAAAGCTGCTTTGCACTTTCTATTTTTTTATTAAAAGTAGATGTTCCAGGATGATCAACCGCTGCAACGATGTATCCTTGAGATGCCATAAAATGAGCTAACCAGTTAAGGTTACGCCAGTTGCCACCATACCCATGTGAAAGTATAACTAGTGGGTGATCACCTAGATTAGGGGGGGCGTTTCGTATCGCTGATACTCCAACAAAAGCTATGTTTTCGCCAATGCTGTTTGAATTTTCTTTCGAACTAGTAGGATACCAAA
>NZ_JAPZRB010000130.1:0-17344 GCF_027531105.1 Microcystis sp. LE18-22.4A | reverse complement strand
AGGTGGTCAACTACCTAATTTTCAGGGAAAAAGTCCAGGAATTTTCCCCCCGATCCCCGCAATGGCTGGCACTTTTTGAGGGGAAAAAAGTCCAAAAGTCTTATCCAACAAGGTTTTTAGATTTATTCAGCAGACCCTAATCATATATTGGCCTCAAAAACGGGACAATAGCCTTCGGGAACCACTTTAAAACCGTAGAGGGGAGAAGCGGGATTCCAACAGCGCTGACTTTTGTAGTGGACACAGACACGACAGCAATCCATCTCCTCTAAAGCTTTGGTGATGCGATTGGGACTCTCGCTTAATAATTCCCGTTGGGAGACTCCCCGCAATAATAATTCTTCCCCTTGCCAGCGCGCTTCCACCAGTCCCGTATCGGCGAAATTACTCCACCGGGGATCCCGGGTGATCGGCTCTGGTAAGGTGATAGTGATGGTCGAATCCGATTCATTTAATTCTCCCTCATAGTGGCTGGGGGCCGGGGGTGTCGGTTGCATAAAGCGATCGCCAATAGGCAATTCCACCAGAGTTCCCACGGCCGGGGAATGGAGTTGATAACGGCTTTGTAATTCTTCTAAACTGGTCAAATCCGCTAGATATAGGGGCGAGCCATGGACGAACATGATATGCTGCGGTCGCAGGTTATGGATCAGTTGGGTGGTGTTGCGACTATCGCTATGTTCGGCCAGTAGATAGGTTTCTTGGCTAATTAATTGCGAACGCTGTGCCGCTTTTAATCGGGGATTCTCCAGGTTGATATCGTGCAGGTGTTGGGGAGCTAACATTAACCAAGGTTTATCCCCTTGCAGATATTTACTCACCTCCTCTAGGCGATCGATTAGTAAAATTATCGGAGTGGTTCCCCCTAGAGGTGTCGGTTTTTCTGGCAACCTTCGCAACCGGGGACAGATGCGCTCATCCCAAAATAAGGGCTGATGTTTGGCAAAATTTTGCACAGATGCGGGAAATTGTGGTAAAATTTCCAGGTAGGCATCGCAAGCTTTAGCGATCTTGCCCCCAACCCAGATATCAATGTCGCGGCCTGTGAATTGGTGGTGCGACCGCAGTAATTTTAAAATTTCCTGACCCAATCCCAAAGCGGGGACGGGTAGTAAGACATTTTGCCCCTCAGCGATCGCATGATAGATGCGATTCATCAACTGTTTTTCCTGCTGTCGTCGGTGGGGATGGCGCTCTGTGCCGTAACTGCCTTCAATAATCAGCACATCGGGGGATATTCCCCGCAGCAGATCGATCGATAATCCTTCCACCAGTTGAAAATTAGACAGGGAAAAATCGCCGGTATAGAGGACCTTATAGGTGCGTTTGGGGGTTTTGTAGGTGAATAGGACCACGGCAGCCCCAGGGAGGTGGCCAGCTGGAAAAATCTCGACGGTGAGATCATCAAAGAGAGCGATCGGCGATCGCCATGGCCAACCCTGACAGAAACTGCCGATTTCCTCAGCACAATCGGGCCATTGTAGGGGCAGCAGTTGTACTGTCACCTCACTGGCATAAACTGGCAATTGGGGATAGGTCTGATGGAGAGCCATTAACCCACGGATGTGATCGCTGTGGGCATGACTACAGAACACCAGATCCACGGGTGGTTTTTTGTTTTGGGTGAGGGGTTGCATATCGGCCAAACCGCAATCTAAAAGTAGGCGATAGGGACCGATTGTCAGGAGGAGACAAACCCCCTCCGACGCGTGACCGACACCAAAAGGTAAACAGGATAAAAGGGATTTTGACCCCCAGACGGCAGTAGAGCGTTGAACCATGGCAACCCTGATTATGATGACTGGTTAGTGAGCGGAACCGTTGCCATCGTAGTTATCGCTATCGTAAAAACCGTTGCGGGTGCCGAAAAAGAGACAAGAGACGGTGAATACGGCCGTCAATGCCAACAAGATTAATTTGATGTCCATATAATTAGTGCAACTCCTCAGAGGGTATCTCCCCTCATACTAACCCAACTTTTTCGGTTGTTAGCAGCTAGGTTTCGGGTTTGACCTTGGGCACTCACCCTCTTTCCCCCACCATCGCCCGGTCTATGTTAATAATTAACGAAGGCAGGAAGCGGAGGGCAGGAGTCCGTTTTTGTAACGGGGATTTATACTCCGCTCCAAAAACTTTTCGCCAACCAGGAGCGAGGTTTTAGACCTGTCCATTAGTCACATCTTTCTTAACATTTCAAACCTTTGTAGCACAGGGCTTTCAAGACTCGGTTAACAATCTGTAATATTCCTTGTTGACACCCTTAATGACAAAGAAAAAACTGAAATCAAGTCAGGATAAGGGTTAGAGTCCTTACTGACCAAATTGTTAAGAAAGATCTCTATAAGGGATAGGTTTTAGACAAGGGTTGTGCGCGATAATTTTAGTTAATTTAAAAGTCTTGAGCAAAGCTAATCCCAAGTCACAGGACTACTTTTCTGGATCTCATATTAAGAAAAAACTATGAGCGATAATATTTTGTCTCAAGCTTCACAGCGATGTATTACATAGATGGCAGTTGACTTATAATTAAGAAAGCTTGCTAATTTTGTCAGATAGAAAAAACGAGGAGATTAATTAATTTAGCTATATATGTCAAGATTAACCCAAGAATCTTTAGGTAATGAGGCGGCTATATTTTCAGCTTTAGAGTCTCAACATCAAGAAGCTTCGCTCTACGGTGTTACAGATGGTAAAGCGATCGGAACCTACTGAGAACAAAAGTTTAAACTATATCTAAAAGAAAAATATGATTTTGTTGAGGGTAATGCAGCCAGTGGTATCGATTTTCCTGAGTTGCTGGTTGATATAAAAGTAACCAGTACTAAACAACCACAATCATCTTGTCCTTTTAAATCCGCAAGACAAAAGATTTTTGGCTTAGGATATTCCTTAATTATTTTTGTTTATGAAAAGTTAGATAATAGTCTCAATCGCACGGCCAATTTAAGAATGATCACGACAATTTTTGTATCGGCTGAAAGAACAGCTGATTTCCAGATGACTCGTGGTATTCGCAACATCTTAAACAATCAGGGTAACAAAGATGATTTAATTGCCTTTATGTTAGATAAAAACTTACCCGTTGATGAAATGGAAGCAGCCAATATAGCCGATGAAATTCTTGCTAATCCTCCAGTACAAGGATTTTTAACCATTTCCAACGCCTTACAGTGGAGACTACAATATACTAGAGTAATTGATCTTGCTGGTCAAGAAGAAGGATTAATCGCTATTTATAGAGAGAATTAGTAATGTCAGTTTCTCCAGTTAAAGTTGAATACGGCGACTTTCAAACTCCTTTAGAGTTAGCCGAAAAGATTTGCCAAAAGTTATCACAAATAAATGTTAATCCCAAGGTAATTATTGAGCCAACTTGTGGTACAGGAAACTTTTTAAAATCGGCAGCAGTTACCTTCAAACAAACTGAAAAAATTCTTGGCTTTGAAATTAATCCTAATTATGTTGCACAGATAGCCCAAGATGAGCAATTATGCCAAGATACAAGAATACAAGTTCATCAAAATAATTTTTTTGACTGTGATTGGAATGCTCTAACTCAAGCATGGAAAGAGAATATTTTATTCTTGGGGAATCTACCTTGGATAACAAACTCAAAACAGGGATTGATTAATGGTAGCAATTTACCGCAAAAAAGTAACTTTCAAGGTTATCAGGGTTTAGATGCTATCACAGGAAAAAGTAACTTTGATATTTCAGAATGGATGTTAATTAAATTGATTGAATGTCTTAATAATCGTTTAGCTTATCTGGCAATTATCTGCAAAACAGCCGTTTCTAGAAAAATTTTGAACTATATTTATACTCAGAAAATTAATCTCACCTATTCGGCAATTTATCCGATAAACACTCAAAAATATTTTCAAGCTAATGTAGATGCTTGTCTCCTATTTTGTCAATTTGATTCTCAATCAGAAAATTACTTTTGTGATGTTTTCAAGAGTTTTGAGGAAAGGGAGTTTCAGCGTATTGGTTATCAAAATGATATTCTAGTCAGAGATTTAAATACTTTTATCAGACTAGAGAAGTTATATCATCGGCATCCTCTAGTAGAAAAATGGCGTTCAGGTATTAAACATGATTGCTCAAAAGTCATGGAATTGCAGTTAGTTAATGGAATTTTTGTCAATGGTTTAAAGGAAATCGTTGATATTGAAACCACCTATCTTTATCCTCTCCTTAAAGGTTCAGATGTGGCACAAAATCGCCTAGAAATTATCAATAAATACGTTTTAGTAACTCAGAAGTTTATTGGTGAATCTACAGAAAATATGCGAGATATAGCGCCAAAAACTTGGCAGTATCTAGTTAATCATGTAGATTACTTTGGGAATAGAAAAAGCAAAATCTATCAAAATCAACCAGATTTTTCTATATTCGGCGTTGGTTCTTACACCTTCTCTCCTTTTAAAATTGCCATTTCTGGACTTTATAAGAAACTGAATTTTCAACTTATATCACCCTATCAAAATCAACCAGTTATTTTCGATGATACTGTTTACTTCTTAAGCTTTGATGATTTAGATACTGCTCAGAAAACACTACAGCTTCTCAATTCTTCCCTAGCGATGGAATTTTATTCATCTCTGATATTCTGGGATGAAAAAAGACCAATAAAAACCCGTATTTTAAATAGTTTGAATTTATCAGAATTAGGGTGTATTACTAACGCCAACGCAGCTAAGTAACGCATCTCACGGGATATTTTATGATAATTTTTTCATCTCCTCGATAATTGTCCTTGTCTCGACGCTAACGGTACACCCACGGGTTAATAAGTCAACCACTTGCTCTTTATACTTTACAAAATGATAGGTATTAAATTTCTGAGCGATGGTTTTATCTTTGCATTCCTTTTCTTTATATTGATCTTTATACATTATCATAACTACTCTAGAATATCCGCCCTTAATTTCTATGTGTTGTTCTTTCAATAGGGCTAGATTAGATTTAATGGTCATGACCGTAATTCTGACTTTAGTAAACTATCCATAATTATTTTAGTACAAGTATAAGCTTTTGGAAAAAAGCAATCTTATCGGTCATGGTAGTTTTGCCTGTCTCTGGGAATCAACTCGGACCGACTGAAGAAACAAAGGAAAATGGAAATTTTGCCGATCTAGGGCTGGCCTTTGCTATAAGTGAACTATATAGCGCCTCCTTGGCTAGTGAGGAAATTCTCAAACGCTAAAGCTGAGAACTTACCGCTATAAATAAGCACACGAATCACCCAGACTGAGAAAATATCATGCGTATCGCTCACGATGTCACCGAATTGGTTGGCCGCACACCTTTAGTACATTTGAATCGGATTCCCCAAGCGGAGGGCTGTCTTGGCCGAATTGTGATGAAATTAGAAGGGATGAATCCCGCTGCTTCCGTCAAAGACCGCATTGGCACTCACATGATTAATAGTGCCGAAAAAGCGGGTTTAATCAATCCAGAAACCACGGTTTTAGTGGAACCCACTTCTGGCAATACGGGAATTGCCCTAGCGATGACTGCGGCAGCTAAGGGTTATCGCTTGATTTTAACTATGCCGGAAACGATGAGTTTAGAGCGCCGGGCGATGTTAAAAGCCTACGGTGCTACCCTAGAACTTACCCCCGGCTCCCAAGGCATGAAAGGGGCAATTTTACGCGCTCAACAAATTGTCGATAGCATCCCCGGCGCTTATATGTTGCAACAATTTCGCAACCCTTCTAACCCGGAAATTCACCGTCTCACCACTGCTGAGGAAATTTGGCAAGATACGGAGGGACAGGTAGATTTTATTGTTGCGGGTGTGGGTACTGGAGGCACGATTACGGGAGTCGCTGAAGTGATTAAATCCCGTAAACCTAGTTTTCAAGTAGTCGCGGTGGAACCTTTCAATAGTCCGGTGATTTCTGGTGGTAATCCCGGTCCCCATAAAATTCAAGGTATCGGTGCGGGTTTTATTCCGGAAGTTTTACGCACAGATCTGATTGATGAGGTAATTACTGTCAGTGATGAGGAAGCTTTTCAATTTGGTCGTCGTCTGGCAAAAGAGGAAGGGTTGCTTTCGGGGATTTCTTCCGGTGCCAATCTTTGCGCCGCGATTCAACTAGCCCAACGACCGGAAAATGAGGGTAAATTAATTGTGGTGATTCAGCCTAGTTTCGGGGAACGTTATCTGAGTACGCTGATGTTCCAAAATATCGAGGAGCGCGAGTTAACTTTGGTGTAAAAAAATATCGTCTTCAGCCTCTACAGTGAGCCTTTAGCTTTAACTATAGCAGTTATCTTAAATGGTGGCCTAGGATTCAGGTGCAGGTCGTCGGTCGTCAGTATTCTCCGAGTCAGGAGCCGGTCGTTGGGAGACAGGTTTTAGGTTTTGGGGTTTTGGGGTTTTAGTTCAATTTCCCCACTCCCCCACTTCCCTATACTTTTTAAACAGGATTTAGTATTAATCGTATTTTAGGAGGGATTTTTTCACCTGTAGGGGTATTTGTAAAGGTTGCGGTTTGATTGCCTCTTTCCCGGAACAATTATCCAATAAAGCCGATCGCACTTGTGCATCGGTTTCTCGTGAGAGAAGATAACGGAAGTATTCTTGGCATTGTTCTCGACGACTGGGGGAAAGTTGCATTTCACTTAAACGTCGGACTGCCATTAAGCGCATTAAGGGATCATTGACTGTTAATTTTTCTAACCAGCGATCAAAGTTTTTTGACTCATTTTGACCGCGATGGTCGAGAAAATGCCATCCTAGCAGGATTAAAGTCAAAACCGTGCCAAATCCTTGCAAAATTGAGGCCAGGGCCAACCAGCGATTTTCGGCATAGGTCCAAATGGCGACAGCGAGATAGGTGGCTAAACTGCCCAAACCGCCACAGACTACCGCTAAAGTTAACTTACCGCTATCGGCACTGAAAAAAGCACGCCCCCACAGCCACAGCGATGGCCAGTTTTGACCCTGGAGATGGTAAACTCCAATCATCGCCCCCACCCCGGTTAAAGTGGCCAAAACTAACTGCCAATTCCACGCCCAGAGGATCAAAAAACTAGCACAAGCTGCCGCCCATGTCAAGAATTGACGGGTTTTTTTTGCGGCGAGAGTTTTCATGACTCGACGCTGCAGAGCGGGGGAAAAATAGGGAGGAAGGCGGAATACTGAAGACACGGGAAGTTTTTCACTGAGGGTTTGATGATCACTATAGCCTGTTCTCAGGCAGACAGATCATTTTTCTTAGTAAAAATCCTTGTGGGAAAAGAGCGCAGTGCTAGGGTGGGCTAAAATTGCGATCGAGAATCAGCTAAAGTTCAGTTTGGCGAGCTTAGGTGTTAAGATGGTTTGCAATCAAACTCAACTTTTTTTATTAATAAATAGCTCAACAATATTCTGTAAACTTATATATAGAAACCTCAAGAAATATGTTAATTTGCGGTCTTTAAGACAGTAAATTCTGATAGACCATCTAGAGTATTAAGTATAAATACCGCAGCTAATTTTACCTAGTCACGCCAGCTGTTATTCCATAAACTGGCGAGTTTTAAGAAACCTAGGAGGTTCATCGCTATGAAAAGCCGTCTTATTGTTTGTTGTGATGGAACTTGGCAAGATTTAGGACAAGGTTATCCTACCAATGTTGTCAAAATGGCACAAGCTATCACGCCACTTGATGATACTAAGGGCAACCCCATCCGTCAAATCATCTATTATGACGAAGGCATTGGGACAAAACAATCTAATGCCGAGGTGACTGATACTTTAATTAAAATTGCTGGAGGTGCTTTAGGCATTGGCATGGATCATAAGATTGAGGATGCCTATCGTTTTCTGTGCTTAAACTATCAACCTGAAGATGAAATTTATCTCTTTGGGTTTAGTCGGGGAGCTTACACTGTACGCTGTTTAGCTGGGTTAATTTATAATTGTGGTTTGTTGTATCGGGAATTTATCCGACAAATCCCCAAAGCCTACGAAATTTACCGAGACAAACAAGACCCAAATAACGCACCTAACGGTAAAAATGCCATTGATTTCCGTAATCAGTATGGACGACGAGTTCCTATTAAAGCCTTATGCTGTTGGGATACAGTTGCTTCTTTAGGTATCCCCGATATCGTTCATTCTCTGCATTTAGATGAAAAGTTCAACGAACGTTATCACTTTTATGATTCGACCATCAATCCCACAATTGAAAAGGCGTTTCATGCAGTTGCCATTGATGAAATTCGTCAAGTCTTTGATGTAACGCTAATGCGTCCCCATTCTACCCACATCAGACAACAAAAAGAACAGGTGGTTCAAGTTTGGTTTCCGGGGGGTCATGGTTGCGTTGGTGGAGGTTCTCAGGAAGAATCTGGCCTATCCGATGGGGCTTTATTGTGGATGATGGAACAAGTCGAAGCCTTGGGTTTGGCCTTAGATAAAAGTTATGTTCAACATGGAGTTCATCCCAATTGTAGTGCGTATTTTGATAATACGTCAAAATGGCCATTTAATGTAGCGGGAACAGCACCTCGTCAGTTTGAAGGGGATGTTAGCAATTTGCATGAAAGTGTTAAAAATCGCTGGACAGACCTGAATGTTAATCCCCCTTATAAACCCGCTATTCCCGAAATTCAAATGATGCTTGAGAAAGAGCTTGGTGCTTTGAGAAAGAAAGAAATAGTCTCTGTTTAGCACTTCGCTGCCTCAAAAATGTCGCCTTCACTTTACTTACATAAACACTCATAATCTGACCTAATTAGGAGGATTTGCCATGAAAGTATCACAATTCAAGAAATTCAGCCAGCTATAAAACGAGAAATTGTTCTCAAGAGAATGATTCGCTTAATTGCTTTTTTGCGGCAACTAATTGTTGTTCAACTTAGGAGAATTATTCTATGACTAACTCTCGACTTTTATCATTTGGAGGCAAAACCTATGAGTTTACAAGTCACCAGTCCAAAAAATGGAGATGCTTTTTCACGCGGCACGCCTGTTACCTTCAAAGGAAAAGCAGACAATGAAACTGTTCGAGTTGAGATTTTTGCCGAACAGTGGCACTTAGGTAGTGTTAATGTGGAATCAGGAGAGTGGACGCTCACTTATCCTGCATTTACAGGTGTAGGACGAAGACAGATTCAGATAATTGGCTTAGATCAAAATGGTAACACCGTTAATAGTGTTGGTCTTGAATTAATTATAGAAAAACCGGGCTTTCAACAAGGGCTGGATGTGTCGGATTTCGATGGAACAGTTGACTGGATTCGAGTGAAACAAGCAGGTTATACCTTTGCCTTTGCCAAAGCAACGGAAGGAGAAACGTGGAAAGCCGCAACTTTTCCCCGTAATTGGCGACAAATGGAGGGCGTTGGTATAATTCGGGGAGCTTATCATTTTTTCCGACCGACAATCGATGCCAAAGCACAGGCTAAACACTTTCTGGATTACGTTAATAGTGTTGATCCCATTGGGGTAAATGATTTACCACCCGTTATTGATTTAGAACATTACCCTGCCTCAGTGGAGCAACAATGGAATTCTTTGAGCAAACCTGAGCGAGTCCAACGGGTTAAAAAGTGGATTGATGTCATCGAATCGGAAATTAATCGTAAACCGATTATTTATACCAGTTACGGCTTTTGGAATGGTTGGATGAGAGGAGTCAGAGATTTTTCTGGTTATCCTTTGTGGGTCGCTCATTATACCCCCAATCCGCAACCCTTAATTCCTCATGAATGGGATCGTTGGACATTTTGGCAATATAGTGATCGCGCTGAAATCCCCGGAATTTTAGAGTCAAGAGAAGATGTCAACCGCTTCAATGGGTCTTTAAGTGATTTAATTGCTTTTATTTCCAATAATACGGTCATTGTTTGACTTTTTATTCAATGAAAAGCATCAGGTGTGTGGTGTGAGTAGCGGTGTTATGTATGTCGTTTTTCCCGGATCGGGCAACGGTAAGCCGCGACCGCTCTGTGAGATTAATACCGAAGCCGAAAAACATTTCAACAATTGGGGAGGAATGGCCGGGTTAAACGCTTGTTTTAGCCCATCTTAACCTAGAAAACTGCCAATTTACCTTTACTTTATTGAGGAATATCACTATGACTACCGCACAACAAGTTCTTCAAATTGCAGCCCGGGAAATTGGCTACAAAGAAAACCCAAAAAATTCTAACCATAATAAATTTGGTATTTGGTATGGTATGGATTATCAGCCTTGGTGTGCCATGTTTGTTTCCTATTGCTTTTACAATGCGGGCTTACCTTTACCTATTACTACACCTAAAGGGTTTGCTTATTGTCCTTATGGAGTGAAATGGTTTAGAAATAAAGGATGGTGGCATACAGATCCTCAAGTGGGTGATGTTGTTTTTTATGATTGGGGAGGTGATGGTGTATCCGATCATGTCGGTATAGTTGAAAAAGTTAATTCTGACGGTTCAATTGTTGCTATTGAAGGGAATACCTCTGATGATTTTGGTGACTCTAACGGTGGCGAAGTTTGCCGTAAAACTCAGAAAAAAGGGATTTTAGGTTATGGTCGTCCTCCTTATGATGGTGTAGTCCCCCCTGATCAAGAGGAACATCCAGTTTGGGAACGTTTCATTGCTCTAACTAGCCCTTATATGGGAGGAGATGATGTCTTGCAGTGGCAACGACAAATGATTCACCGAGGTTGGAATCTTGAGGCTGATGGTGTCTTCAAGGAACGAGATGAGAATGTCCTAAAACAATTCCAAAAACAAAAAGGTCTAACAGTTGATGGCATTATTGGACCGATCTCGTGGGATGCGGCATGGGAAGCACCCATCACAACCGACTAAATGATTACTAGATGTGGATGAGGTATGGGATTAAACGGAAATTCCATACCTCATCTTTAAAAGCTTAAATTAACCTCAAAATTCAAGCTATTTAGGAAGAAACTAAAATTATGACGACTCCACAAGACGTTTTACAAATTGCCATTGATCAAATAGGTACAAAAGAAACCCCTTCAGGTTCTAACCAAACTAAATACAATGATTGGTATGGTATGAATCATGTTCCTTGGGCAGCAATATTTGTTTCTTACTGCTTTTATCATGCGGGTTTACCGTTAGAAATTACCACAGATAAAGGTTTTGCCTATCATCCCCACGCAAAAAAATGGTTTAAAGAACATGGATGGTGGCATACAACTCCTCAAATTGGGGATATCGTCTTCTTTGACTGGGGAAATGATCGGTCGCCTGATAGCGTTGGCATTGTCGAAAAAGTGAATTCTGATGGTTCAATTGTTGCGATTCGAGGGAATGTTGATAATCAGGTTAAACGAGTAAACCATCAGGGAAGCACGATTATGGGTTATGGTCGTCCACCTTATCAAACTAGCAAACTAGATTCTGAATTTGATCAGGTATTGCTCAATTTCTAACAACATTAGTAACATGATTGAAACTCTAACAAATCAAGTTAGCATCCCTATCTGTTTATCTTTGAGCGCCTGTGTCATAACCGTGCTATCCAGTGAAATTAACGCTCAAAATCCCCCTAGCTTTGTGATGCCAAGTGGTAACATTTATTGCGCTCTAATTGGGAAAGATAATAATATGCTACGGTGCGAGATAAAAAGTATGTTAAATCCTCTACCCCCTCAACCTTATCCTAATTATTGTCAATTTGATTGGGGGGCTGGTTTTCTACTCCGTCAACAAGGTAAACCAGAGGTTCTTTGTATAAGTGATACCATTGCCGGTACTAACAACATCCTTTCTTATGGAAAAACTTGGCAACATTCAGGCTTTCAATGTATCTCACAAAGAACAGGATTAATGTGTAGTAATCCCGGTGGAAACGGTTTCTTTCTGAGTCGTCAGCAGTGGCAGGCTTTTTGAAATAAAAAATTCCCAATCTCCTAGGAGACAATAAATTATGAAAACCTACACCGTTCATCACCTTTTTCAACTATTATTAGGACTCAGCTTGACTCTTTTTCTCAGCTTGATTTTCCCAATCGCCCAAATTAAGGCTGAGAATCTATCAACACTCGCAGTAGTTAAAGTCCCCTGTCCAAAATTAGAAGTAACTCGCCTTTTAGTGGGAGATAATGAGCCAAAAGATGCCCTCTTTCCCTATCCTGTCAGTTCTAAGCAATTAGACTCGACTCGTCAAAGTCAGTTAACCTTAGAGAAAAAAATAAAAATAAGTGATATGGAAGCGATCGCTAAATTAGCTGATCAATCATTAGCAGATAAAGATACCTGTGAACAAGCCAATGCTTTTAATACTGAAGGTGCAGTGGCGATTCCTGATTCTTTATCTCTCGAAAAAAAAATTTAAGATTTGGCTTGGGTTACGTTCCCCTCTGGTAATGCAAAACAAAAATCTTCCTGTCACCATAGACTCAAAACTAATCTGGAACGATACAGGAATTAATCTTGTCGCTGGACAAGAATATCATTTTCAAGCAACAGGTCAATGGACAGACTGGACAATTACCTCTAATGCTGATGGTTATGAAAGTACTAATTTCTTTCTGAAACTATGTGAAAGACTACGACGAATGCCTAATTCACCTTGGTTTTCACTCATTGGTTCAATTGATAAAGATCAAGATAGTTTGTTCCTCATTGGCACAAATAAACAGTTTACAGCACCAAAAACAGGACGGCTTTACTGCTTTGCTAACGATGTGATCATCGCCTATGCTAATAATCGAGATAGCATCCAACTCACTGTAACTTCCTTAACTTGACAAATGGAACAGTCAAACTAGAGGCCCTATGAGGTGAAAGTCTCATGTACGGTTCTGAATGGGAGGGGAGGTCGGCGACGACCTTCTCGACCCCTACTCAGTTTAAAGGCAATACAGCTTACAATGCACCCCATCCAATAAATCACCGATAAATATTGTTTAATGGAACTAACACTGTCCCTTAACCACCGGTTTACCCTGGATTAATCCTCGAACTCTAGGGTAGTAAAGGCATCTTCATCACTACAGTATTGCTACTCGATTTTATAGAGATAGGCTTCTGGGGTTTCCAGAAGGGAAGTCATCGGGCGATCGAGAGGGGGGGTTTTGGCGAGGGTAAAAATTGGAAATAAATCGTTCATTTGGATAGCCATTTTAAATTTCGGCTGTATATAATAACTACCCGATGGGCAGGCATTGGTTATCGTTAGCTCTCTTTTGGTCATAAAGGTATCGATATAATCGTACTGACCATGCTCTTTTCTTTTGCCTTTCTTGGCCGGATCACAAAGGGTTGAACCGACCGGAATCTGATTGATAATTTCCACTGTATCGGCCACGGATAGGAGTCTTTCGGAACCGTATTTACTAGCAAGATAACGTTGATTGAAATAGAGATTAGTTGCGATAGAATAGCCGATGATAATTGCTAGAACTAGACCGAGGATCCTGTCGAAAGTCTTAGTAAAGTTTAGATAGGCCAGACTAGCGATCGCCAAGAGGATAGGAGCAAACCAGAGTAAGATTTTACGATGGGAATAAAAATGCTCATCAGGATAATTAGAGGAAGCGTAGAGAAAAATTATCCAAGTGATCGCCAAAAAGCCGATAAGTGTTTTATTGCCTCGATATTTTTTGATGACTATGTATAGAGAAATGCCGAAAAAAATAGCAGAAACTACGACATTGAAAATCGATATATTGTCATTCAAAAAAAACACTTGATTACCCAGATAAACCGTTTCCCAAATCGCTTTAAATAGACGAGTGAACAGATTGCTCGATGGTTCACCGCTCGCCCCCTTCTCCGTGAGTGCTCTCACCAGTCCTTTCGTATTGGCGAAATTCCGAACTATCTCACTATTCCAATACATAATCAAGGCGAGATTTGCGGAGAGAATCGATAGAAAAGGCAAAAGACATTTACGAGTATTCTTGCGATTTCGATAAACAAACCCTAGAGAGGCGATAACAGAAGTCACTGGGATAATTAACATCGTGGTGGTGTGTAAACTCACCAATATAGCGACGGTAATCCCGAAGAATATCCAAGCTATAGCCTGATAGAGCAGCGGCTTACTCGTTTCCATCTGGAACCGATAGAGTAAAGCAAAAACGAGCAGGAAAAAGGGTATTGGGCTAGGGGCCCAGGAAAAATTATTAATGAAATAGTCCGCATAGATCGTGCTATACCAAAATCCTGCCAAACTGGACAGGAGAAGACGTTTATCTTGTTCTACATTTTCTAAAAGTTGATAAACAAAGTAGATTAAGAGGGGAATCGATAGAAAAGAAAATAGTCCATTGGTAAGGACTTGAAATTCGGGAGCGGTACCGAAAATTGTCAGAGGGAACGCTAAATAACCATAGAGGGGAGGAATTACGAATCCATATTTTCCACCCCCCCCTGCAGGTCCCAATTGAGGAAAGTTTCCCTTCCACATATCCATCCAAAAGTAACCACCGCTAATCTGATCGGGATCGGGTCCGATATCGAAGGTAACGTATTCAAAAATACTGACAATCCTGGTGAAAAAGGCAAAGGCGATCGCTAGAATCCCTAAAATCAGTGCTGTTACTCGGACTTTATTGATTGATTTCCCCATAAGTGTCGGTATTTTTATCCTAAAATTGTCTGGTAGCTTCGTGACCGTATCCCCGAATATTTATCTTCGCATGGTAGCACTAATTTCTAGTCCTACTCGGTTAGAATTTAGCGTTAAAGATGAAGTATAACCTGATTTAGCATTGCTGGCCGACTCCCCAAAACGAAAACCTCGTACCTCACCATGAAGATAACTGCTATAGGATTTAAGAGACTGTTTAGCAATAAACTGGACACACTCGCTTAACAAAAATTTTTTTAGACAGATATTGGACACAATCGGGAATCCCGTGTTAAACTGCCTCGATAAGATGATGTCACTCTCAAAGCCCTTCACTATATAATCTAATGGTAATACAATCGGTCAGTTTAACAGTTAAGGACTATAAGTCTAACATTCCCGTCGCCATCTTGTGTGGTGGCAAAGGAACCCGACTGCGGGAAGAAACCGAATTTCGACCTAAACCGATGATTGCCATCGGAAATCGGCCAATTATTTGGCATATCATGAAAACTTATGCCCAATATGGGCTAACTGACTTTATGCTCTGTCTAGGGTACAAAGGGGAAATAATCCGGGACTATTTCTTTAACTATGATTGGAATCAAAGTGATGTCCTCTTAGAGTTAGGCAATAAAAAAGTGACCAAACTCGATAGTGGACACGAGGAGGAAGACTGGCGTATTTGGTTAATTGACACGGGACAGGAAACCATGACGGGAGGCCGTCTTAAACGTCTCACCTCTTATATAGACCAAAGCAGAAGCGATATCTTTTTAGCCACCTATGGGGACGGGGTTTGTGATGTGAATATTGCGGATCTGTTGGATTTCCATTACTCCCATGGGAAATTAGCCACGATGACGGCGGTTCGTCCTTCTTCTCGCTTTGGCGAGTTAATCATTGAGGGTAATTTAGTCACTCAATTCCAAGAAAAGCCCCAAACGGCTGAGGGATGGATTAATGGGGGGTATTTTGTCTTAAATCGCAAGGTTTTGGATTTAATTGAGGGAGATGCGACGACTTTTGAGGCACAACCCCTAAGAACCCTAGCCGCTTTAGGAGAACTCGCCGTCTATAAGCATGAAGGGTTTTGGCAGTGTATGGATACTTACCGAGAAATGGAAATGCTCAATCACCTTTATGACACTGGACAAGCTAGATGGAAAATATGGTAAAGGAAGCATTTTAGCCTGGCAAAAAGGTCTTTATCACGGGTCATACTGGCTTTAAGGGGTCTTGGCTGGCGTTTTGGTTACTCCATCTGGGGGCAGCGGTAAAAGGCCTCAGTTTAGCTCCCAATACCACCCCCGCCTTATTTGAGCAATTAGACTTAGCTCAAAACCTGAGTCATCATATAGGGGATATTCGAGAGGCTGAGTTAGTGGCCCGTTTAATCGCCTCATGGCAACCGAATGTAATCTTTCATTTAGCGGCGCAATGATCGTCTTATACTGAACTCAGGTCATGGACAGATAGTCAATCCTTGAATAGCAGGAGGCACAAAGTGGACATAGTAAATTCAATACATCTCCAGATTAGGAAAATGCTCAAAAAGCAATCAAAAATTGATGGCAGATTTTTGGTAGTTGCTGCACTCTTAGGATATTTTGGGTTATTGTATCTAGCTAATTTTTTTGTTCCCTATCACAAGTTTTGGAGGAAACTAGGGGTTCCTGCGGTTAAAAGCCCTTTTATCGATCTTGCAGCCGTATTAGGGGCTTTTGATTGTGATCGATTGACAGGCGAAGTTTCCCTAACAAATAATTCCTGCTTCACTCAAATAGCTTATCCTAGTAGTTGGTCTTCATTAACTTGGCTGGGTTTAGAGCAGCGTGATCCTATATTTTTAGGAGTTTTCTTTGCTTTAATTTTTTATGTTATAACTTTAATTATCATTGGCAGATTAAATTATCAAGAAGCTATAGTTTATGCCCTAATTTTATGCTCACCACCAGTAATGCTTTTAGTCGAACGTGGCAACGTAGATATTGTTATCTATTCTTGGCTTGGTGTCGGACTAATGATGATTAAGAATAGCCGAGCATTAATTTTTAGGTTGTGTGCCTATTTATTAATATTTTTTTGGGGAGTTATTAAACTATTTCCAATTTTCGGTCTGGCGGTAATTTTTAAAGAGAAAAGAAATCTATTTCTGTTCTTGGCGGCTATTTTTGCGGCTGCTTTTATTACTTATTTTCTCGCCAGTATAGAGGAGATGAAAACTATCTCACAAGCATTTGATGTTGAGCGTGTTTGGTTTCGTTTTGGCCATCAAGCCCTCTTTTTGAAAGTCCAACCTTTTCTATCAAATCTTTCTCTATTTACTGGCGGCGAAACTGATATTAAAAAGATGATCAGATATATGATGTATATAATTATGAGTTTATTGACGCTATTAGTCTTGACCAGAGTTTTATTGTCGAAATTTAAGATTTTTCAAGAATGGCTTAGTTGGGATTTTGTATCAACAGATTCGGACAAATCTTTAGATAAAAGTCAATATATTGATTATTTCCGTCTTGCAGCAGGCATTTATTTAGGAAATTATCTGGTTATTGGCCTTGTTGTGGATTACAAATTAACTTTTCTAATCTTTGCCCTTCCTCAAATTTTGGATTGGATTAAGCAAGAAAATCAGTTGAGCTTGCCTTCCAGTATAGCTGGTTCTTCGTTACTTGGTATGGTTCGATAGGGGGTCATAAATCGACTAAATCCTTATCTGGCAAGAGACTTAATTGATTAGTTCGCTCTAGATAAGAAACAATTGACAAAAATCGCTAAATGCCTTTCTATATAAGGGTT
>NZ_JAPZRB010000287.1:0-12365 GCF_027531105.1 Microcystis sp. LE18-22.4A | reverse complement strand
AGTTTTTCCCCGTCCTAATAATCTTAACCAGAGAGTCTCAGCAGTCACAGGCAATTGATTAATAGCGATAATTGCCGTGCGATAAAGCGAGGGAAGAAAATAGACTCCTTCTGGCCAATCTGGGTCTAATTTTGCCCCAATACTCTCTACAAGAGTCAGACTAGCCGAAGGGGATAAAATCCACAAACGAGGGGCATTGTCTTCATTGTAGCTCTGATTTTCCCGTTTAGCTTGTCTTTGCAGTTCGGCTAAAATTGTCAAAAGTTTCGCTAAACAATTGCGAATCTCGCTACGATTGGGAGGATTGCGATAGGGTTCAATTAAGACAGTATTAAGGACAATTCTGCCTAATAATCCCAGATAATTGGGGTTGGGTTCGGCATTGGGGGAAAAAAATAAATCTATCTGTCGAGTTTCGTCGCTGACTTCTTTGCTGATTTCGACGATTCCCAGGGGAGAAAGTAATTGTTCAAGGTAATTTTTGGCAAATTGGTCATGGGGTTTCATGGACTGAGCAGTTAATCGATAATTCTCAATTGTATAGTTATTAAAAAAGTGGGTTTAAATAACCCACTTCTCAAGTGATGATTGGTAGTTTTTGGGATCGGAATTTTCAAACTGTGCCAGAAACTATGAGCAGCCATGGCAATTATTCTCCTTGTCAATAGTGAGCAATTGCAAGATTATACTACCTCTTCGAGAAAATCATAAATTTTGTCTAATTGTTCCAAGGTCACTAAACCGTACTGCCAGAGAATCATCGGTAAATGAATTTTATCAGATTGGATCGAGCGCTCGGCCATAGCGATCGATTCTTGGGGAAGGGACAATTCCTCTTGTAGAAATCGTCGGAATTGGGAATAGGCAATCGTGGACATAGGGGGATTTTTTTCCTCAATAGTATAGTATATCTCGTGATTTTAACAAAACACTACCTGATCGGTTTCAAGGACAGTTAGTCTCGCGACCGTTTTTCTGTATCTAAGCTATCTAGATGATAGAGTGTGCTTTCCTAAAAATCGCTGGCTCTCTTACAAATAGTCCCGTTAGATCGAGCAGAATTTTGTCTCTGTTTAATCTATCTATATCAAGGGTAAAGATTATTCAATCTATGACTTGATAGACTATAAAAATCTTAATCGATATGGTTATATCTTAAACAGTATAAATGCGTAATAGATTCTAAAAGCCATACTTATATTTCCAGACAAGGGACACCTTCTATAAGAAAGTTAACACCATTTTCAAAAATCAAGGTCTTGAGATAGACTCAATCTTAATTTTATCTCCTTCTTTCACTCCTAATTCTTTGGCTCGGCCCCCGGCTAGTTCGATCACTTGATTAACCATGGTGTTTGGCCCATAGACAGGACAAGGATCGACAGCACAAGGGGGGACATTCAGCAAAACTGCTTTTACTATACCATCTTTTAGAAAAATCATGTCTAGAGGAATCGAGACATTTTTCATCCAAAACCGGGCCATCAGAGGTTGTGCAAAGGGAAATAGCATACCGCGATTTTTCTCCAAAGACGAGCGATACATTAAACCCTTGGCCTGTTGTTCCTGGGTTTGAGCCACTTCTAACTCAATCATCTCACCATTAATATCTGCTTTGGCCGTGATCGGTAATATTTGCCCTTGATTCTCAGTCGTAATCTGAGCCATTGAACTATTATTACCATTGAGATTAGTCGATTGACAACTCAGCAGCAACAAACCTAAAAATAGTATTAACTTGATCTTGAGCATAAATGATTTTTTACCAGTCATCACCAATAGTTATCAATACTTAATTTTTCTAGTATAAGTGGAGAATTAAGCAGATAAGACATTAACACAAAGTGGTGACGGCAAATATAAAAATAGTATTAAAAATATCTAGCATGGGGGTGAGCATCCTTCCTTGAGGAGAGGGGCAGGATTGCTAGAACGTATATACTAGGAAAATTCTCAAAGTTATTGGCCGATTTTCCCCCTCAATTTTGCCCTAGTCCGGCAGCAGTCGATCGCCTTCGTAGGTTAAAATACCATTGATCTGTTGATCGATTATTGTAGGCTCAGGAGCAATCACCATGACCGCAGAAAGTATGTTATTTAATGGGGCGATCGTGGCGATCGTTCTCGTCCTCGTCGGATTAGCTTGGGGTTTTCTCCTCCTCAAAATCCAAGGTGGAGAAGCGGAATAGCTTGTTTTTCCGTTCATGGTTACTTTATTAGTAATCATGAACTAATTTTTCCCCATCAAAAGTAATTAAGAGAAAATCAATAACTAAAATTTTATAGCTATACCTATGACCACTCCCACGATCGAGTTTTTTGTCGGTTTATCAGAAGAATTAAGCGGTGTTAGTCTCCGCAAAAATAAAAGTACCGGGATTCGCAATGTCCTGATGACTTTTAAAACCCTGAAAGCGATCGAACGTTTCCAAAGTTTCACCACCCGCACCTACGGTGATCTTCGTCTCACCGATGAGGAAGGAGTGATTATAGTTATTCCCAACTCGACTAAGTTTATTTTTGGAGGAGATGAAGGAGATGAAATTCAACGGGTAGAATGTGGTTTTGAAATCACCGATGAACACTGGGAGCGTTTTCTGCGCTTTATGAATCGTTATGCGGCAGCCAACGGGATGGGGTATCAGGATAAGTGAGAAGTGGGAAGTGGGGTGTAGGGTGTGGGGTGTAGGGTGTGGGGAGAACAAATAAAAATAATCTCCTGACTACCGACTTGAAAGAGGGTGTAGGGTGTGGGGTGTGGGGTGTAGGGAAAGAAACATCTTTCATCTGTGGGGGTGAAAATTTTTTCATCGGGACTGACTCCTGAATTCTGATAGTTAAAAACCAGCTAAAATAAGGATAAATTTAGTCAAGAAACCATGAAAATAGCGATTACTGGGGCGACGGGATTTGTGGGTAGTAGATTGGTGGTCAAACTCTATGATCGCGGCGATGACATCCTAATTTTGACTCGCAATCCCGATAAAGCCGGGAGAATTTACCCAAAGTCAATCTATCCTAAGATAGAGATTATTCCCTATATCGCCACAGAATCGGGGGATTGGCAAAAAGAGATTTGCGGATGTGACGCGGTGATTAATCTAGCGGGAGAACCGATTTCGGAACGCTGGACCGGGGAAGCAAAACGAGCAATCGTCGCTAGTCGGGAAATCGGCACCGAGAAAATTGTCGAGGCGATCTCGCGTAGCGAGCGCGTTGCGACCGCACTGGCCGACCAGAAACCGAAAGTTTTAATTAACTCCTCGGCGATCGGTTACTATGGAACCAGTGAAACCGCTAGTTTTGACGAAAATAGCCCTCCCGGTGACGATTTTCTGGCAGATGTCTGTAAAAAGTGGGAAACAGCCGCCCAAAAAGTTAAAGATTACGGCACTCGTTTAGTCATTCTTCGCACGGGTATTGTTTTAGGCAATGGGGGTGCTTTAGGGAAAATGATCCCACCCTTCAAACTATTTGCCGGCGGACCGATTGGCAGCGGTCGTCAGTGGTTTTCTTGGATTCATCGGGATGATTTAATTAATTTAATTATCTATTGTCTCGATCGCCCAGAAATTAACGGTACTTTCAACGCTACTGCACCCAATCCCGTCCGGATGAAAGAATTCTGTCAGATTTTAGGGGAAGTAATGAATCGTCCTTCTTGGTTGCCAGTGCCAGATTTTGCCCTCGAAATTCTCTTGGGAGAAGGAGCAAAAATCGTCTTAGAAGGTCAAGAAGTGCTGCCAAAAGCCACTCAAGCGCTCGGTTTTGACTATCGTTATCCTAATCTAGAAGCGGCCTTACAAGAAATTGTCCCGAAAATGTAGAAATCTGATACAATAGCCGGACCCAGTGTTCTCAATCTATTTTTCACTCCAGACGGGATGGGAGAATAAAGAGGCAGCCACTCTCACCCCGCGCAGTTGATTTAACAGGGGTAAATGGCCCACGGGAGCGCTTAAATCCCAGATAAATTCTTGGGGGTATTTCGTCCAATTATTGCCATTTTTCCAGCCAATTTTCGGCCAGAGTTTCGGGAAATCTTGTCCCACACCTATCCATAATTTGCGCTGCACCGACCAACCGAATTTCCCTTCCGAATGAACTAACCAAAGATGATCAATAGTCTGAATATCTACACTGGGAAAAGCTTCTACTTCCGTAAAATAGACCCATTTCCTCTGTATTGCTCCTTCTCCTGCTAATTCACAGAGTTTTTGACGGGTGAGACTATCGGCAGTTTGAAAATCCTGTTTAGCCAATAATTCCTGTAAAAGTCGATAATCGATACCTTTAGCACTATCGAGGGGAACAACACCCGTGGGGAAATAATTAGCTAAAAATTCCTTGCTCTGAGCGCTATTATCTTGGTATAGCAATTGATAAGCCTTACCTGTCACCAGATTAACAGGAGTGGGCTGCTGGGCCAACAAAAAATCTCTCAATACAGTTAGGCCACCTTCTCCGGCCCCGGCTAATTGTGTCAGGATTTGTAATTGATTTTTCGGCGACTCGGTGGCTAATTGACTCATCTTGCGGGTAATATCCTCGCTTTGTTCTTCTACTAACACGCCATTCTGGTCAGTCATATCATCACTTTTAAGACCACTCCTTCAATACTATTACCACTATTTCGGGGTCGCTGCTCGATTTTTTCCTGACAAAAAAGGGATTTTTAGCGGGTGGTTGATCGTACACTGAAAGAGAGAACTATTTTGGCTATCTAGATCACCGACGGTCAAAATTCCCTTGACTGAATCGGTGATGGGCAGAGATTGTAACAAAAATTATCGATTGCTTGACAAAAAACACCGATTATGCTATCAACTGAACCTAAAATCAGCAATTCCGGACAAAAATATTTAGCCTATCAAGATTGTCTATCCCCGAATCAAACCCTGTTCCCCCTGACAGCCAAGGTTAATAACCGTGATTGTCTAGAAATCGGTGGTTGTGATGTGACCACCCTAGTGGAACGTTTCGGTTCACCCTTGTATATTGTCGATGAAGTCACCCTCCGCACAGCCTGTCGTCAATACCTGCAAGGTTTCCAGACTCATTATCCCGGAGAATCTAGGGTAATTTATGCCTCGAAAGCGTGGAATTGCCTGGCCCTATCGGCCGTGGTCGCTAGGGAGGGATTAGGTTTTGATGTGGTGTCGGCTGGAGAAATTCACACGGTGTTAACCGCTTTAGACCAGATCAATAAAACCGATGTGCCGATATACTTTCATGGTAATAACAAATCGATCGCCGAGTTAGAATATGCGATCGAGCATAACTGCATTATTGTCGTTGATAACTGGCTAGAGTTAGAAAATCTGGTTAAATTAGGCGAAAATCGTCCTGATAACCCTATTCCGATCCTGTTGCGGTTAACCCCCGGTATCGAGTGCCACACCCACGAATATATTCGCACGGGTCACTTAGACAGTAAATTTGGTTTTGACCCTCATCAAATCGAAGCGGTATTTGACTATGTTTTAGCTCATCCGCTGCTGAATTGTCTGGGTTTACACGCTCACATCGGTTCCCAGATTTTTGAACGTCAACCCCACCAAGACTTAGCCGCTGTGCTGGCAGATTGGTTTAAATTAGGTTTAGAACGGGGTTTACCCCTACAGCAATTAAATGTGGGTGGTGGTTTAGGGATTCGCTACCTCGAAAGTGATGACCCCCCAAGTATCGAGGAATGGGTGCAAGCAGTGTCCTTAGCAGTGGCTAAAGCTTGTCAGGAAAGAGGTATCGCTTATCCGCTGCTCATTGCCGAACCGGGACGCTCTCTGATTGCCACCGCTTGCGTAACGGCCTATACAGTGGGTAATCGCAAGGAAATCCCCGAAATCCGCACCTATATCGCCGTTGATGGCGGAATGTCTGATAATCCCCGACCGATTACCTATCAATCGGTTTACCGGGCCGTGGTCGCCAATAAAATGAGTCAAGAATGTCAGGAAGTGGTGACAATAGCTGGAAAGCATTGTGAATCTGGCGATATTCTAATTAAGGATATTACGCTACCGAAAACCAACCCGGGGGATATTTTAGTGGTTTTAGCCACAGGAGCCTATAACTACAGTATGGCTTCTAATTACAACCGCTTACCCCGTCCGGCGGCGGTAATTGTCCACAACGGAGAAGCTAATCTGATCCTTGAACGGGAAAATCTGGCGGATTTGCTGCGTCAAGACCGCTTACCCAATCGACTCTCCTTGATATAAACCTCATCGCTATCGTCCCCCATGTCGGGTTTTTTTCTGGACCCTCGCCGGTTATTGTCCTGGATTCTCAGCCATGGTCTGTCAGTCCTAGACTTTGGGTTAGTTCTCCTCCTTACCTATATGCTGCTGCTAATTATCGGCGAGCGGCGTACCTTTTGGATGGTGCGAGGACTAATCTACTTAATGCTGGCCTCGGTGATTAGCGATGCCCTAGGATTGCGCTTGCTGGGGTTAGTCCTAGAAAAATTGATTTTGGGGGCAGCAGTGGCGATTGCTGTGATTTTTCAGTCGGAATTCCGCCGTTTTTTAGAATTATTGGGCAAAGGTCAAGTGTGGGAATTATTTAAAAAAAGTTCCCCCACTCCCAAGACCGATAATGTCATTGATGAGTTAGTGGACGCGGTGAAGGATCTATCTCAAAATCGCACCGGTGCGCTGATGGTATTAGAAACCAGTGGCAATCTCGACACCAAGGTGTTTGTCAATCCGGGGGTGACGCTCAATGGCCAAGTATCTAAGGAATTAATTCAAACTATTTTTCAAACTAAAACTTTACTGCACGATGGGGCCGTATTTATTCGGGGCGATCGAGTGGTGGCCGCGGGTGTTATTCTACCCTTATCGGAGCGCAGTACCTCTAGGCAATTAGGCACCCGTCATCGGGCGGCCATGGGCATTACCGAAAGGCTAGATAATTGTATCTGTATTGTGGTTTCTGAGGAAACTGGCTCGATTTCCCTCGCGTCGGGGGGTAATTTGGATCGGCCCTTAACCAGTAGTAAACTAAAAGAGCTTCTCGAAGCGAAGTTTTCTCCGTCGGGAGAGGGGGAAGTGGTCGCACCGAGTTGGGGACGTTTAGGGCGTACAATTGGCTTAAAAGGTCGTCTAATCTTAGAAAAATTCTCCCGTTCGCCCAGAGCAACCCCCAAAGATAGAAAATGACTCTTAAACCGAGCTTGTCACCAGAATTACCTACGGATTTAGATAAAAACCGTTTGCCTCAGCACGTCGCAGTGATTATGGATGGGAACGGTCGTTGGGCGAAAAGTCGTGGTTTACCGCGGATTATGGGCCATCAACGGGGAGTAGATGCACTAAAAGACTTGCTGCGCTGTTGTCGTGACTGGGGGATTCCCGCTTTAACTGCTTATGCTTTTTCTACAGAAAATTGGGGTCGTCCCCTCGAGGAAGTAGAGTTTTTAATGACTCTATTCGAGCGGGTTTTGCGGCGCGAATTAGAAGAAATGATGCAGCAAAATGTCAAAATTCGCTTTATTGGTAATTTATCAGCCTTGCCAGAGTCTTTAAGACGGGAAATTGCTAAATCTCAAGCAGAAACTAGCAAAAATTCCGGTATTCAATTTACGGTGGCTACTAATTATGGTGGCCGAGAGGAGATCGTGCAAGCTTGTCAGGCGATCGCTCGTCAGGTGCAACAGGGTTTAGTCTCCCCGGAAGCGATCGATGAATCTCTCTTTGAACAGTATCTTTATACTGCCGGGATTCCTAACCCAGACCTGTTAATTCGCAGTAGTGGGGAAATGCGAATTAGTAATTTTTTACTCTGGCAAATGGCCTACGCGGAAATCTATGTTACTGACACCCTCTGGCCCGATTTCGATCGAGTGCAATTTCACCGCGCTTTAAAAGATTATCAGGGTCGTCATCGTCGTTTTGGCAAATTATAAGGGCTGCAGCCCAAATTTAGCGAAATAGCCACTGTGGGGCAGTTAAAGGACAATTTTTGATTTTTACAAGAGGTCTGATCACTTTTAATCTTAAACTCCCTGGGGCAACGGTTAAACCGGGACGGGGGTCGTTTGTGATCTGCTCGATTTCCCCAATACGGTAATCCGTAAATCGGCTGGAGCTAGACTTTTTCCCAGGCTAAAATAAAATAGGGGAGAGAATAACTATCGACGATAAGCAGTTTTAAGATTATGGGATTCTTTGACTCAGAAGTGGTTCAACAGGAAGCTAGACAGCTATTTGAGGATTACCAGTCCCTCACACAACTAGGCAGCGAGTACGGTAAATTCGATCGAGAGGGCAAAATCATCTTTATCGATAGGATGGAGGAGTTAATGGAACGCTACAAGATCTTTATGAAGCGTTTCGAGTTATCTGAGGATTTCTCCGCCCAAATGACCGTAGAACAGCTAAAAACCCAATTAGGTCAATTTGGTATGACTCCCCAAATGATGTTCGACCAAATGGAGCAAACCCTTGAACGGATGAAGGCAGAGATTCGCTAAAATTGCCGATATTTATCGGGTATTGGCTGCCTTTTACCCGATATGCCCTCTCCAGTTTACTGCTCGGAAAATTGGGGTTTCTGCGGTTTTTTGAGAACAATGATCTAATAATTTTAAGTAGGTTAACTGATGAACTCCAGGCCAGATTCACAAGAGAATATTGAGCCACCTCAGTATAGTGAAAAAACTAACCGCATTCAGGCAATCAGTCAACTGATTAAGGCAATAACCCCGTTAATTTGGGCTATAGTTGTTCTAGTGGTTATCTTGCCTCTTTTAGGGAAAATTTGGCTAGGAACTGCCGGCAATGAACCGTTAAAAACTAGGGTTGCTACCGAAACTAACCTAGAGATTCCCATCACTATACCCGAAAAATCTAACAGTAAAATTGATCGGGAGATTAGCCAAGCTTTACAGACAGCGAGAGCAAATTCTCAAAGCTTCGCCCTAGGAGAAATTGAGGGATGGGTGGAGGAGTTGATGACAAGAGTAGATCAGGGTTTTTTGCCTTGGTATTTTAACTATTTCAATCAAAAACAATTTGAGGGCAAGGCCTTTTTAAGCGGATTATACTCCTCGATCGCTCACTGGGTCAATACAGATAATCCACCCCCGGAACAGGTGGTGGCAGAAAATTTGACCAAAACTATTCAAACCGAGTTTACCTAAAATGTCGGATGAATGCCCCCGCTAGATTTTTCGACAAGATACTCACCTTTGCGGGGGATGAAATCCGACCAGAATATCAACCGCGAAGCACGATTTTAATTCTACCATTTGTAGGTAAACTGTGTTATACTTAATTTATCCAGGGTCGAAGATTAATCAATGCTAGTCGTAGAAGCCAAGTTAAAAAACGGGACACCAGAACAATACCAAAAACTTGATGAAGCTATTAGAACTTCTCAGTTTGTGCGTAACTCTTGTGTTCGTTATTGGATGGACAATCAAGGGACAACCCGCAATGATCTCCAAAAACTTTGTGCGGTACTAGCTAATAATAAAGAGACACCTTATGTTAATAAATTAAACTCTCAAGCTCGTCAATCGGCTGCTGATAGAGCCTGGCAATCAATTACTAGGTTTTACCATAATTGTCATGCTAAGATACCGGGAAAAAAGGGGTTTCCTCGGTTCAAAAAACATAACCGTTCGGTTGAGTATAAACTAACGGGCTACAAACTATCAGATGATCGACGTAAAATCAAGTTCACTGATGGCTTTAAAGCAGGAGAATTTGATTTATGGTGTAGTCAAAAGACCTTAGTTTATTATTCAGAGCAACAGATTAGACGGGTAAGAGTTGTTAGACGTGCTGACGGTTATTATTGCCAGTTTCTGATTGACGTAGAACGGCAAGAATACCATAAACCAACGGGACAAATAACAGGAATTGACTTAGGGTTAAAAGAGTTTTATACTGACGCTCAAGGCAATACTGTAGAGAATCCACGTTATTTAAGAAAGTCAGAAAAACGACTGAAAAAAGTACAAAGGAGATTATCAAAACAATTTCGCAAAGGAAAGAAACAGTCTAACAACTATCACAAGCAACGGATAAAAGTAGCTAGGCTTCATCTTAAAGTATCAAGACAACGTAAAGACAAAGCAATTAAAGACGCTTTGGCGTTAGTCCAGTCTAATGATCTGGTAGTCTATGAAGCTTTAAAGGTAAGAAACTTAGTCAAAAACCGTAAGCTTGCCAAGTCAATTTCTGATGCTTCTTGGTATCAATTCACCGAATGGTTTGAATTTTTTGCCAAGATTTATCGGATTGTTTGTATTGCTGTTCCTCCCCATTTCACGACTCAAGATTGTTCAGTTTGTGGAACAAGTGTTCAAAAATCATTAAGCACTAGAACTCATCAATGTCCCAATTGTAAAACAGTCTTAGATAGGGATCATAATGCAGCAATAAATATTCTTAAAAAAGGGTTGAAATATTTGGGAAATCATCTCAACGGTACTGTTGGGCAAACAGAAACCGACCCTTGCCCCCCCACCCCCCCTGCCCCCCCGACATCGGGGGGGGCGGGGGGCAAGAGGGGGGGGAGAGTCCGGCCTCTGGATTTTCAGTGGAGACATTGAGAATCTAAGCTGTCTCGTTGAACAAGGAATTTCCGATAGTAATAGGTCAAGAATCCCCCGTCACAGCGTAGCTTGAGGGTGGGAGTATGTCAAAGATCGATACTTTTGAGAAAAAAATTTTCCCGACTGCATCATTTCCTCGCTCAAGTGGGAAAGCTATGACTACGGTAAACGATTTAGAAGTTTCTAATTCCTATCACAGTCGCCCCTAGAGAAGCCATCATGTCTGCAATTAACCCCTCGACGCTCGAAACTGAATTTATCTGTCCCTCTTTTTCTATCTTAAAACTGAAGGAAAACTCGATCGACCTGGATGAAGATTTTCTCGGCAGTGATTTGGAAGATGATTTAGTATCTAGTCCCGAAAAAAGCTACAGCAACGGCACAACTACCGATTTAGTACGTTTATACCTACAAGACATTGGCAGAGTGCCTCTGCTCAAACGGGACGAGGAAGTTGAACAAGCGCAACAGGTACAGCGTCATCTGTCTTTACTGAAATTATGCGCCGCCGCCGTTAAACAAGGTGATGCACAAGTACAGCAATTTGTCAAGTTAATTGAGGTGCGCGATCAGCTAACCGCTCAATTAGCCCATCGTCCCTCCCTAGAACGCTGGGCAAAAACCGCCCAAATCAGGGTGTCTGAGTTAAAAAATGCTTTAAAAGCAGGGAAACAGCGTTGGGCGCACCTAGCGGGCTTAGAAGTGGGGGAATTAGAAGAAATTATTGCCCTTGGTACCCGTGCCAAAGAACAGATGATCAAGGCCAATTTACGTCTGGTGGTGTCGGTGGCCAAAAAATATCAGAATCGCGGTTTAGAATTATTGGATTTGATTCAAGAGGGAACCCTGGGTTTAGAACGCGCCGTCAAGAAATTTGATCCCACCAAAGGCTATCGTTTTAGCACCTATGCCTACTGGTGGATCCGTCAAGGAATGACAAGAGCGGTCGCAACGCGCTCGCTACGCGAGATCGCAACTAAAAGCCAGATTATTCGCTTACCGGTTCATATTACCGAAAAACTCAACAGAATTAAGAAGGCACAACGGAAAATATCGCAAATGCGCGGTCGCACTGCGACCGTAGAGGAAATTGCCCAAGAGTTAGCTCTGACCCCTGAAGCTGTGCGGGAATTGTTGATGACAGTGCCGCGTTCGGTTTCCTTAGAAATAAAAGTGGGTAAGGAAAAAGATACGGAATTATTAGACCTTTTGGAAATCGAAGCAGTGTCTTCAGAAAATCATTTTGTCTATGAATCTTTGCAAAGAGATATCAGAGAACTATTGGCAGATTTAACCACTCGCGAACGAGAAGTGATTGAATTGCGCTATGGTTTTCTCGATGGTAAATCCCATTCTTTAGCCGATATCGGTCGCACTTTGGAATTATCCCGGGAAAGGGTACGACAAATTGAGTTGAAAGCTTTGCAAAAACTGCGTCAATCCCAGCTACATAATCACATTCGCGATTATTTTGAAGCGTTGAGTTAAGTAGCTGGTTATAATTAAATTGAAGATAGATTTTGGGTTCGATCCCCCCTGTCCCCCTTGATAAGGGGAGTGCCGATCCCCCCTGCCCCCCTTGATAAGGGGGGTGCCGATAGGCGGGGGGATACCCCTTGATAAGGGGGGCATTTGATAATTTTTAACGCCTACCTACTTAGGGTCTGCTGAAAAAGTTTTTCCTGGGGGTAGGGTGTGGGGTGTGGGGTGTGGGGTGTAGGGTTTTACCGATTTTCAGGTGGTCAACTACCTAATTTTCAGGGAAAAAGTACCTCAATTTTCCCCCTGATCACTCCCA
>NZ_JAPZRB010000474.1:0-22079 GCF_027531105.1 Microcystis sp. LE18-22.4A | reverse complement strand
TTAGGGTTTGCTGAATAAATCTAAAAACCTTGTTGGATAGGGTTTTTAGACTTGTTTTCCCTCAAAAAGTGCCGACCTTTGGAGTGATTGGGGGGAAAATTCCGGGACTTTTTCCCTGAAAATTAGGTAATTGACCCCCTGAAAATGGGTAAAACCCCACACCCCACACCCCACACCCCACACCCTGCCCCCAGGAAAAGCTTTTTCAGCAAACCCTAATTAATTTTCCTTAGTTACTTATCAAGTAAATAAACTGGCATCAACCCGAAAATATGCTCCCAAAGACCTAGCTTCTGACTGATTGATGCTGCGTTGTCCATTAATTATTTGCTCCACCGCATCAGGGGAACCCAAAATAGTAATTAGCTCTGGATATTCTATCTCGTTAGCTTCTATAAGATGCCGTAAAGTTGCTAAAGGATTTCTGTCAGGAATTGGATAATTATCTGCCTCGAACCTTTCGATCAAACTAATCAATAACTCCAGTAAAGCTTCCTCCTCTAAACTAAGTTCCGAGCGATGTTCCAACTCTTGAGCAATTGCGATCGCTCGCTCGTTTTCCGCCTCTGTGGTGATTGCTTTTGGTTGATAGTGAGCGAGTAATTCTCCATAGGTTTTAGAATTAAAAGTAAGCATCATTTTTCCAATTTTCTTTATCGTACTCGGCGTGGGTAAGAATATATTTAATATAGATAGTCTGTCGGTTATAAACTAGATCTACAATTAGACGATAGTGATTTCCTTTAATGTTAAAAACAGTGAAATTACCAACAGATTCAGCACTTTTATAAGTGGCTTGCACATCGATTAGATTTTGCCATTCTGCTTTACTAGCGACTCTATACCAATCATAGAGAGACTCGCAGGAATTAGCGTTGGTCATACAGAAATCGCGAAGTATTCGACGGCTAATTACCCGCATAATACAAATATACCTCTGGCAGTTTCTGTCAATAGCAATTATATCTCAATATCTAGGCTAACTCAAGCCGGCGGGCTGATTTGCTCACACTTTACATCCCGTAAAATGGTAGCACTTGGGGCTAGTGGGGACGTTTTCCCGCTTACCAGCTAAATTGAGAATATCAGGGGCATTGATGCCTAAAGGAAGACAAAATGTATTAGGCTAAAAACTAAACTATTTTGGCAAGATTTCTTTGAAGACCTCCTCAGCCTACTTATTGGTTTTCCACGGTAGTCGCGATCCGCGTCCAGCCATGGCGGTGACACGATTAGCAGCCTTAGTTCAGGAAAAAATCAGTCAACCCGCCGAAAGATTGGCGAGTAAATCGGAGTTTAGCCCATCTATAGCGGTTCTAGAAGCAGATAATCGGGTATTAGTAGGGACTGCCGCCCTAGAATTAGCGATAACACCTCTCCATCAACAAATAGAAGCTTTTGCCCAACAAGCACAAAGCCAAGGATGTAACCGGTTGCAGATTATCCCCCTGTTTCTCCTGTCGGGGGTTCACGTTAAAGAAGATATTCCCGCGGCCGTGGCCAAAGTGCGAGCGCCAATTAAGCTAGAGTTAAAGCCCCATTTAGGCAGTTATCAGGGCATAAAATCGCTGTTATCCCGACAATTTGCCGATTTAAGCCACCAAGACCGCATTTTACTGTCCCACGGTAGTCGTCGCCCCGGGGGTAATCGGGAAGTGGAAAATCTAGCGGCGTTTTCTGGGGCAATTACAGCTTATTGGTCGATAGAACCGAGTTTATCCCAACAAATCGAGATTTTAATCGCTCAAGGTAGCCAAAAAATCGCTATACTGCCCTATTTCCTCTTTGCCGGGGGAATTACGGATGCGATCGAAGCCCAAGTTTTTGAACTATCACAAAAGCATCCAAATGTCAATATATTTTTAGGTAAATCTTTGGGGGCGACGGGGGAATTAGCCGAGATTATTGTTGAGGAAGGATGTGGATGAAGCGGGCAGCGATCGCTATGGGCAGTAATTTAGGGGATTCAGCGACAATTTTAGGGCAAGCTTTAGGGGAATTAGAGCGAGTCAAAGGAATTACACTAGAAGCTCATTCCCAATGGTATCAAACCGCAGCCGTCGGCCCTCCTCAGCCAGATTATCTCAACGGTTGCGCCATTGTGCAAGTGGATTTATCGCCCTTAGATTTACTGCATAAATTATTAGAAATCGAGCAGTTATTCGGGAGAGTCCGACGGGAAAGATGGGGACCGCGTACCCTCGATTTAGACTTAATATTTTATGATGACCTGATCTTAGAAACGCCCGAATTACAGATACCCCATCCCCGCTGCCGAGAACGGGCCTTCGTGCTGCTTCCCCTGGCAGAAATTGCCCCCGATTGGCGAGATCCCGTAACCGGAAAAACTATCCTTCAGCTATTGGGGCAATTGGGATTGGCGGAGTAGGATGTTAGGTGTTGGGGTTTTAGGGTTTTAGGGTTTTAGGGTTTTAGTTGAAATTCCCCCATCTCTCCTGCTCCCCACTTCCCCACTTCCCCACTTCCCCACCACCCCACCACCCCAAATAACCGCGTCTCAGTTACCGCCCCGAAACTCTACAATAAAGGCAGCAGCATCAATAAACAGTAAAAAAATCAACCGTGACCAAGACCCCATCGCTCGAGGAAACTCATTACAATCAGGCTAAAGCTAGTTTACAACAGGCTTTAACTTGGTATGCCAGTTTTCGCCGCCATTGGAATTATCCCCCCGATCCCCAACTTCAGGCCGCCGTTAAACAGGATTTGCAGTCCCTAAAATCGGCCTTGGATAAACTGGATGAAACAGTGATTCGGGTGGCAGCCTTCGGGTTAGTCAGTCGCGGTAAATCCTCGGTGGTAAACGCTTTAGTCGGTCAAAAAGTCCTGGCAACCGGACCCCTGCACGGGGTGACACGCTGGCCGCGATCGGTGCGTTGGACACCAGCCACGGGTAAAATCCAGATAGAATTAATCGATACCCCCGGATTGGATGAGATTGAAGGGGAAGCGCGGGCGAATATGGCCAGAGAAGTCGCTAAAAGTGCCGATTTAATTTTATTTATCGTCGCGGGGGATATTACCCGCACTGAATACGAGGCCTTGGCAGAATTGCGCCGGGCTAAAAAACCAATCATTTTGGTGTTTAATAAGATTGATCTCTATCCGGAAGCCGATCGCCGCCAGATTTTTCAGCAGTTACAGAGATTAGGAACCAATCGGAACGAAAAAACGTTGGAAGATTTGTTAACTAGCGATGAGATAGTTATGGTAGCCGCCGAACCGCAACCGATTCCCGTCCGGGTGGAATACCCCGATGGGCGCGTGGTGACTGAGTGGGAAACCCCTCCCCCCCAAATTGAGGAGCTGCAAGATAAACTCTTAACGATTTTAAATCGGGAAGGGCGATCGCTGCTGGCCTTAAATGCTTTAGTGCAAGGGCAAGAAGCGGAGGAAAATATCGCTAGAAAAACCCTAGAACTCCGGGACAGTCAAGCGGAGGAAATTATCTGGCAATACGCGAAATATAAGGCTTTAGCGATTGCGGCCAATCCGATCGCTATTTTAGACCTACTAGGGGCTTCAATCGTCGATTTAACTCTAGTTCGGGCTTTAGCTCGTTTGTACGGCTTGCCGATTACCAGTCACCAAGCTGGTCAACTCTGGCGGACTCTACTTTTGAGTAGTGCGGGGTTGCTGGTGGGGGAAATCCTCGGCACTGTGATTATCGGTTTGGGCAAAACGGCGGCGGCGGCGGCGAGTATTTTTGAAAATCCCACCTCTTTAACCCTCTACGGTAGCACCGCTCTCTTACAGGGAGCAATTGCCGCTTATGGAACCTATATCATCGGGAAAGCCGCTAAAATCTATCTAGAACGCGGTTGTAGTTGGGGGGCATCCGGACCGAGTACGGTGATCAATCAAATTCTCGCTCAAGTTCATCCGCAAACTATTTTATATCGTTTACGTCTAGAACTAGAGCAGTGATTTTAAAGGAAAAAGGAAAAAAGGCAACAGTGATCAATTAAATATGGTTCTTCGTTACTTGGCATGGTTCGATCGGATGGCATAAATCGACTAAATTCTTATCTGGCAAGAGACTTAATTGATTAGTTCGTTCTAGAGGGAAAACAATTGACAAATCCCTGATCACCCCGTCCATTGCATAACACGAACCACTGACGACCGACTCCTGACTCCTGATGACCGACTCCTGATTTTAGAAACTTAATTTTTGACAACGACAACTAGCTAGAAATATTGAGAGAAAATCATGTCTGCTGCCCATAAGTCCTATATTCCCGTTCCCGTTTCTCGCCAAAAAAGCCAAGGGAGTCAACGTCGTCCCCAGTCGCGGGTAACTTCCCCCAACCCGACTACTAAACCAGTTACTCAATCCTCCCCGACTCCCACCGTCAAACCGACGACTAAATCGGTGGCGAGAGTTCCCGTGGCCCCGACACAAAAACAATTAGCCTCGCGTCAATTACGTTCCCTTTGTCTCCTAGAAAGAATAGTGGCCGTGATTACTTTTTGTCTGTTGGGTTCGACTCTGGGAATATATGCTTGGACGGTATATATTCCCAAGGTTTGGGACAAAGAATTTGGTAAACTGGAAACACTGCAACGTCACGAGCGCCATCTTTTGGCCACCAATGAAACCCTTAAACATCAACTAGCTCAACAAGCAGAAAAACCCGAAACCGGATTAACTCATCCCCAACCCTTCCAAACTATCTTTTTACAGCGTAAATCTGCCCCTAACCTGAAACCGGCCAACGCTTCTCAACCCCAATCTACCGTCAATTCTCGACCGAGAAGTGCCTATTAACAGTTATCAGTTATCAGTTATCAGTTATCAGTTATCAGTTATCAGATGTGAGTTTTTAAGTGTGCAGTATTAAATAGAAGTTTCCTACTGTCTTGTTACTGTTTACTGATTACTGTTTACTGATTACTGTTTACTGATTACTGCTCACTGATTACTGCTCACTGATAACTGAAAGATACTGCTCATGACTGACACAAAAAGACCCAGATTTAGAGGTAAAAAAACTCGATCGCCCTCTGGCAGGTTCCAGGACAGAAAGTCCTATTTAAACGCCAAAAAACGGCAAAAAAACTTAAAAAATTTGCCTTTGAGTAACGGGCGATTGGTGGCGGTGTGGTTGATTTTAGTCATGGGTATTGTGGGTTTAGCTTGGCGATTGTACCAACTGCAAATAGTACAAGGACAGGAATTGCAAAAAAGAGCCAGACAACAGCAAACTACCAGTATTAGACCCTATATTCCCCGACGGGCGATCGTCGATAGTAATGGTAATGTTTTGGCGGCCGATCGCTTGATTTATACTCTTTATGTACACCCAAAACTGTTTGCTATTCCGCCGGCAGAAGTGGCTGATAAATTAGCTCCTTTATTAAATATTCCCACTAATCAACTGATTCAAAAATTTAAAGAAAAAGAAACAGGAATTCGTTTAGCCAATCAATTAACCGAATCCGTGGCTAGGGGCTTAAAACAATTATCTCTTGACGGTGTAGAATTAGAGGAAAAGTACGCTCGTTATTATCCCCAAGACGATGTGGCCGCCGACGTGATTGGCTATGTAGATAAAGAACATCGTGGTCAAGCAGGATTAGAACGAGGTTCCAGTCAGTTATTAGAAAGAGATCCCTTTTCTGTCAATACAAGACGCATGGGAGACGGGCGAATTTTACCCGCTTTTGTTCCCGATGGTATCTTTCAATTTGATGAATTACAGTTAGAAGTAACCCTCGATTTAAAACTACAAAGAGCCGCCAGGACGGCCCTACGAGAACAGCTAAAGAAATTTAATGCTAAACGGGGAGCCGTCATCGTTATGGACTCTCTTGATGGTTCTCTTTTAGCCCTAGTTTGTGAGCCAACTTTTAACCCTAATGAATACTATAAAGCCCCTGTGGCTCTATTTAAAAATTGGACCGTAGCCGATCAGTACGAACCGGGGTCAACTTTTAAACCAATTATTGTCGCCATGGCCATGGAAGCGGGGGCAATTAAAGCTAATACGGTAGTCAATGATCCGGGGGCAATTACTGTCGGTCCCTGGACGATTAAAAATGCCTCTAAACAGGGTTATGGGGCGCTAGATATGGCCAGAGTTCTGCAAACCTCTAGTAACGTGGCCATGGTGCAAATTGCCCAAAAAATAGGGCGAGTTGATTTCTATAAAAGTTTATTAGGATTGGAAATAAATCAAAGGGTTGGCGTAGATTTACCCGGAGAAGTGGCAGGATATCTCAAACCCGAACAAGAATTTCTGGATAATGCCATTGAATCGGCCACCGCTTCCTTTGGTCAAGGTTTATCCCTAACGCCTTTAAAATTAGTACAGTTGCACGGTGCGCTGGCCAATGGTGGCACCTTGGTAACTCCCCATGTGATCAAAGGATTAGCCGACGACCGCGGCCGTTTGCACTGGCGGCCCGGTTATCCCAGCAAAAAAGTCTTTTCTCCCACCGTGGCCCGGCAAGTGGTGGAAATGATGGAAACCGTCGTCAGCAAGGGGACGGGGGTAGCGGCCCAAATCCCCGGTTATCGCATCGGAGGCAAAACGGGAACCGCACAAAAAGCTAGTCCGACGGGGGGTTATCTACCTAACGCCAAAATTACCAGTTTTGTGGCGATTTTACCGATCGAATCGCCCCGTTATGTGGTTTTGGTGGTGGTGGATGAACCCAAGGGTGCCAATACTTTTGGCTCCACTGTTGCCGCTCCTGTGGCAAAAACGGTGATGAATACGCTCATTTCCCTCAAAGGTATCCCCCCCACCTCCAAGGTCGTTCCGGCGGGTTCTGCGACCAATAAACCCCCGCGGCACGATTAATTTAAGTCTTTTTGAAAGAGGCTTTATTTAACAAAGCACAGAGAAATATTATGGGGCTGTCATTCCCATTTCGATCCATACTTCTAAGTGGGTGGGTGGAATTAAATATAAAATGAACGTAGGTTGGGTTGAAGCATGAAACCCAACGCCCGATTATGTTACGCTACCGCTAACCCATCCTACAAATAATTGTGCCTCCCTACTTATCAAATCTCGTATAACTCCTGTAACCATCTCAAAAAATTTGCTGATTGGGGATGGGAGCGATTAAGTATTCTTTGTTTGACTGCATCGTGAAGTTGTTTCCCCGGCGGATCTTGCCAAGCTAAATAGGTATGAATATTAGCCTTATCTAGATGATAATCTCTCTAGGTTGCCCCTTGTTGTTTTGCCTCTATCACCTTGTTTTGTGTATATTGCCAAAGATTATTATCGGGAACTAAATAGGCTAAAAAAGTCTCTAACATCCCTCTAGATTGATTATCTGGCATCATCCACACACCGAATTTTATCCCCGATTCTAGAGTCATAATTAATCCCGCTGCTGGTAAATTTTGAGGTAAGCTAGGTATATTTGGTAAACAGGCATTATATAAACTTTTCCAACGATTATCAGGTTCTTCGTCCGCATCCATAATAATTCCTAAATGAGTTAGTCCGTTAGGAGTTTTTAGTTGCGTAGAGATATATTTAGGTTTTAGTAAATTTTCAACACCATCACAATTTATGATATTCAATGGTTCTTCCCCTCTATTCCAAGTAACTCCATTTGCTGCCATTAATTGGGGAATAACTCTCAATTCCTCTGCACCTTCCACTAATAACTTTTTTGTCTCTATTTTAGGCATTGTTACCGCACCTCAAGATTACTTGTAGCAGCAATAACAATTTCTTCTGGATCAAAGATTACAGATTGGCTTTTTTCCCTATCTATCCTTTGAATAGTAATCTCGTTATCGGTAATTTTTTCTTCGGTAATTAATTCGGCTAAACTTTGCCAACAATCGCGGCTGTGAGTGGTGGCAAATACCTGAATATTGAGTTTTTTGGCGGTTTCCCAGACGACTTTCCACATATCAGTCATGACAGTAAAATGCAATCCGCTATCAATTTCATCAACTAATAAAATTCCATTTTCAAGATTAACCATTGCTAAAACTAATCCTAACATTCGCCAAAATCCATCGCCTAAACTGCCAATAGGGATAGGTTGATCATGATTTTTAATTTTGATTACAAACCCACCTCTAACACCTAGGTTGTTTGAAATTAAGTACTTGCCAGAACCAATACTAGCTATCCTTTCAATTTTTGGCTCAATAATTTTCAAAGATTCAATAATTAAATCTTCTAAAGGAGAGAGAACAATGTTATCAAAAAGTGCTGCCATATCAGAACTTGTTAGAGAAAATGGTGTTAAGAACTTCAATTCAATTTTATTATCAATACCTATTTTATGGGAAATTCTGCTTAAACTAGCCATTCTTCTTGTGGAATCTCTGGCAAGAGTACCGTTGGCAAGAAGTTCCAGTTCAATAGGTTTTTGTGAGCCAATCCATCCAATACTTAAAATAAGTTTACCCCATTCCTCATTGTCGAAATTGTTATCATTATTTTGATTTATATCATCATTTTTGTCTGTAAATGAAGATGTTTGTATAGGAATGCTTTCAACAGAAATGGTAACACTTGCTAGATAGGATTTGCCATATCCACTGATGATAATTTTTTTACTTGGGATGATTTCATGCCCAGGAAATAAATGACAAATTTCAAAAACTTTAGTGCGACTAGGTAGATTACTTTCTGACCAACCAAACTCACCTCTATAGCTAATAGTTTCAAGAAATATATCTATATTATTCTGAGCATACAAAAACTGAATCGCTTCTAAAATAGAAGTTTTACCGCTATTATTTTTACCCACTAAGAGATTAATTCGACCAAGATTGGCCATCTCAAAATTCTGAAACCCGCGAAAGCCTTCAATTTTTAGGGATTGTAACATGAGTGATTACCCCGGATTTTCAGTTATTAAATCTAGTTTATCTCAACCCCAGTAGCCAAGACCACCGACGAGACTAGATAGCGCAGACTCACCTTGCCATCACAGATTAACTCAATCAGCGCTTTTAGTCCCTTTTCACCTTTCGAGCATTATAGCTGGTTTCGGGGCAGAAAACCAGCAAAAACATGACTACAGAGGGAATCGCTGACTCTAGAGATTAATGACAATAAATTCCTAGCTGCCGATATAGTTCAACCTCATCCTTGCAAACAGTTAAGGTTTTTTGTTCTTCAATATTCTGAATAGCTTGTTGAGTTTTTTGGTTAAAATCGCTTATCGTATAATTACCTTCTGCAATTCGTCTTTCTTTTTCCTCTAATTCAAGACAAAGTTCCATAGCTTCTTGAATATTGCTCAAAGCTTCTTCGAGATGATGTCCTTCATTAATACAACCGGGAGAGAAGGAATAGAAAGATTATAATCTCTTTCCTCGCTTGGTTCTAAAATAAAATTCACTTTCAGATCGGCTCAGGGTAATAATAAGATAACTATATTATAAGTGATGTTGCTGGGGAGTTACTCAAATTCTTCTAATTGCGATCGCACTAATTCTAGGGGAAGTTTTAAAACTCTAGCAATTTGTTCTATAGTTAATCCTTCTTTGATTAATTCGGGAATGGTTTCTAATTTAGCTTGTTGATAAATATTAGACTGCTTTAATTCCTTTTCTGATAGCCCTGTACAGATATTACCCTTGTTAATTTGAATACTATTGATAACATTAGAAAAATTAGAATGATAATATCTTTGTAAACTCGATTTAATGTTAGCCTTACTGACTTCCTCTCCTAATATTTCTGATAAGGTTTTCCATAATTTACCTGCTGTTTCCTTGATATATTTCTGAGAACGATGATTTTTTTGAGCGATTTCGGCGTATTTTTGATGATTGACGACTCCCTCTAAGATTTCATGCTGAAGATCGTCTAAATGTTCTCCTGTATGGGAGAAAACAAGCTCATCAATAGTTATTATAAAAGATTGAATATCAAATGAGTTCATAGGATGATTTTAAACGGGGAGTTAAGTCAGGATTGCTTGATATTATAGCGCAAAATGCAAATGTAGTGTCTTTATATTTCTTTATAGGGCTTTTATGGGTCTTGAAAGTTAACTTTAGGGTGTTTATATTACCAAAGTAAATCTGCCCACCCTAAATAAATGCCTTAACATTTCGACAAAGCATTTATTTAGATATTTTCAACCAGAAAAAAGTAACTTTCATGAAACGCTCACTTAAAAATTTGGCAACTATTATGGTTACTATATCCACATTACTGGTGTTTGCTGATCAAGCACTCGCAGATATAGAGCTAACTACAGGAACTCCTTCTAAAGCTGGGGAAATTATCATCCGAATCACTCTTAAGGACGGACGAACAAAAAATGTGGTGGTAACGATTCCAAAAGGCACAACTTCCACTGGGAAGGCAACCCTAATTAATAACGCTTTTCAAGTAGGGAAACCATTCACTTTACCCCCCCTCGAGCAGGAGGGAAATAAGCTCATTTTTCCACCTAACGTAAAAAAATTTGAGAAGTTGCTAGACGACACTGGACAAACAACTAAATTAAAAGCAGTTAAAAAGCAAAAAGCAAAAGAGGGGCAAATCGATGGTGAATATATAGAGTTAGCTTCAGTATTATCTGGTTTGGATGGTAGTGGAAATGAATCTATATTTCTGGCTTCATTAGGTTTTAATACACCCTCTGAAAACGTGTTTGCCAGTTCCCAGTTTTTATTTAGCGAATTACCAGGCAGTGATATTAATGATTGGTTATCAGCTATATTCACTGATCTTCAAGGACAGTTACCAGTTGTGTATAGATCTAATCTTTCATTAGATCTAACTAATGATACGATTTCGTTTGTTTTTCCAGAAAATATACTGCCAGACTCCAGTTTTATAGAGAGTGGAACCAACGATGTCAATGTATCAAGTTCTTTAGATATAGAAGTAGAAACCATTCCCGAACCCACTTCAACTTTAGGACTCTTTTCTCTAGGAATACTCGGTGTTGGTGCGACAATAAAACGCCAAGTAAAACGCAATCATTCTATCGAAAAAGAAACCACAAAAATAGGTTAAATTGCCCATTAACTGGTGTTATCGCTCTTTGATTACTTTGCGTTCGCCGAAAAAAGTACAAGGGTTTTGAGTCTCTCGGAGCGATTTCTCAACGTTTGTTCCTGGCACTTTTTTGGAAAAAAAGCTCAAAACCCTTTTCTAGCAGAGCTTACATTTGTATTCAGCAAGCTCTACTTAAACGATTGACCGAATATTAAAATAAATCCCCATGGGAACCAGAGCGCACTAAAAAAAGATGGGTGTCTGTGATTTTATAAATTAAAAGCCAGTCTGGTTCTAGGTGACAATCCCTATATCCATTCCAGTTTCCCATCAAAGCGTGATCTTTGTATTTAGGTTCTAGTTCTTGCTTTTGAAGTAATTTATCAATGACATTTTTCAGTTTGGTCATATCTTTTCCCCGTTTTTGCAGTCGTTTAATATCTTTCTTAAAGCGATTTTCAAAAATGGGTAATAACATTAAATTCCTAGCTGCTGATACAGTTCAACTTGATCTTGGCAAACAGTTAAGTTTTTTTGCTCTTCAATATTCTGAATAGCTTGTTGAGTTTTTTCGTTAAAATCACTTATGGTATAAGTCCCTTCTGCAATTCGTCGTTCTTTTTCCGCTTCTTCTAAAAATTCAGCTAGGTGTTTTTTTAGATAGGTTGCTAGGCTATCTTGTTGTTCTTCAGAAAGCAGTGCAATTTGCTCGAAAGTTTCTTGAATTAATTTAGTCATCTGTATTGTACTCCGAAGTTCAGTTTTTGAGGAAAAAAATCAAGATTCAAATACTGCCCTAACACACCAAAAAGAAAAGTTTTTGATGTGTTACCCTTGGTCAACCCACTATTTACAATAAAGCCATTTCTCCCACCACTTCCAAGCGGGTATAACTGCCGATTTTGAGGAATTTTTCCGAGAGAGATTCGGCCACATTGGGAGTAATCCAGCCTAACTGTTTGAGAATTTGCAAAGCGGCGGCATATTTAGCCCGTTTGGAACCATCTAGGGCTTTAATTGCTAATCCTAAACCTTCGCCGACGCGCCCGATACATTGAATCCCTTCGGCCCCGGCTTTACTGACGATTTCCCCTTGGCTAACCTGCATTAATTCCGTATCAAAAGCCCCTTCTCCTGCTACCATGCGGGGATGATAGGTCATCGCCCGGACGATTCTTTCTAAGTCTAAACGGTTGCCAGAGGCTAACTGGGCGTAGAGATGGGCCATTTGCCCCAACTGCATTGAATAGGTGGGCGCGCCGCAGTCATCGTGGGCGCTGATTAATTCATCCCCCGGCATCCCCAATAATTCGGCAATTTTGCTGAGAATTAGCTTCTGTATCGGACTAGAGCGCCGCAGATAGCTATTTAACGGCCAGCCACGCTGTTGACACACCGCTAACATCCCGGCGTGTTTACCAGAACAATTGTACTGGAGGCGACTGGGTTTACCTTCGGGGAGGGGACATTGCAGGGCATTAGGATCGATATCGGCGCGCCAGAGAATATTAAAGACTTGACGGGCGTGTTCCACCGTGCCTTGGTGAGAACTACAGATAATGGCTAGATCCTTATCGTTGAGATCGTAGCGTTCGAGGGTGGCGGTACTGATGACAGCCAGTGCTTGAAAAGGTTTCAGGGCCGAACGAATAAAGGCGCTAGTTTCGGCGCTGCCGGCGGTGGATAATACCCGGCCGCGGTCATCGCAAATAGCGGCCTCGACATTATGAACCGATTCAATAATACCTTCCCGGAGGAGATGAATTTCTAAGCGGTGGGTTGGTGAACGTTTTACCCTATTCATTCAGATTGGTGATTGGTTGCGGTTAGTGAGTGAAAAATAGCCAGAAAAGACCACTGATAGCGACAATTGCCCCTAGAATCAGGGCGGTTTTTTGTAAACGCCGGAGAATGGGCTGGATTTGATAGGAGACGATTAAACGATCGCGGGTTAAAATGGCGGCGGTTTTTGTCCAGATTTGGCCATCGTACCAACCCGACTCTTCATAAAATACTTTCTCCGATTGCAAGCGATCATAGACGTAGACCCAGCCCAGATACAAGCGCAATAACACCAATCCTACCAAAATTGTCGAGCCAAAAATCCCCGCACAGAGGAAGGGAAAAGGGGCTTTTTTGAGGGGAAAACTAGCGGCGGCAATCGGTCCGACAATTAACCATGTCCACAACCATAACCAGAGAATTTTTTTTGTATAAGAGGCTACATCTAGCGTCGCCCAACGGAAAAACCAAGATTCTTTTAATTGTTCGTACTCGTTAACCGGTTGCTGTTCTTCCGGGACGGGACAGAAATCAAGGGAGGATTTCATGGATTCTACTCCTCCAAATGGTCGCTAGGTAGAGGAATCCGTTGAGCATGACCCCAAAATGCTTCTAAATTATAAAATTCTCGCTCTTTTGGTAAAAAGATATGGACAATGATATCGCCATAATCCATCAGGATCCAGCTACCTTCGCTTTTTCCTTCCACTTGTCGGGGAGACTGTTGCCATTCTAGTTCCATAGCAGCTTCGATCGCATCCTCGATCGCTCGCACTTGGGTGGTAGAATAGCCGGTAATAATCAGAAAATAATCGGTTAAATAACAGATATCGGCGACTTTCAGGATGGCGATGTCCCCTGCTTTCTTGTCTTCGGCAGCGGTAACAATTGTCTCTAGAAAATTTTCGGTCTTGAGATTTTCGGCGACGGGGGTAATAATTCCAGTGGGATTGGTCATTCAGGTTGTGGTTATCCTTTGGCTGAGGTGGTTTTAAGCGAGTCTTGAGATTATGTTAATCAATGGTTTTAGTTTCTGTTGGTTGTTCTTTAACAATTTGTAACGCCCAGTTGCGGGTTAGCACGGTGCGGGGATGAATGGGACAATGGCTACTTAAAAGATATTTTAGGGAATAATCACAGGTTTGTTGAACGCTTTTATGGAGATTTTGATAGCTGAGTTGTCGTAGGGCGTTTAATTCGGGTGTATCGCCGCGATTGGGTTCCAAGGCATCGGCAATAAAGACTATACAGCTAAGATCGCTCATATTGGGTTTACCGAGGGTATGATTGCGAATCGCTTCGAGAATTTCCTCATCGGTAATGTTAAATTCTTTTTGGGCGACAACTGCACTGACATCGGCGTGGAGTAAGTGGGGATGGGATAAACAGATATTATCCACGTCTATTCCCGCCGATTCCGCCATTTTTAGCAGTTTTTTGGGCTTGAAAAATTTGGCTAGATCGTGTAGTAATCCCGCTTGCCCTGCTTGGACGGGATCGAGATCGTGATGACGAGCTAAATCAATACACATGGTCTCCACACCGAGAATATGTCGCAGACGGTGTTCGTTGACGTTTTCTTTTAACCAGTCGATAACTTGCTGTCGCATCTTTTTTTTGCCCTTGTGGAACCCCAAAACGATTGTAACAATTACTATACAATTTTGCCTATTGCTTCAAGGTTCGATCTTTACCAATCATCCTCGCAACTAGCTTCTAAAACTTCTTCTTGCTGCCAATCATCCTGAAAAGGTTGTACCACTTTACCGATCGCATCGGCCACAAAAGACTTAATAAATTCTTCCTTGCGACTGAGTTGAAATTGTCTTTGTACCACTTCCGTCATACCACCGTCACCCCAGTCTTGATCCTGACGGAAATATTCAATAAAACTTTTGCCGGCAATGCGGGTTAAATAGGCGGCACTGACCCCTTGAATTGCCTTACCGACTATATAGGTAGTAAAATTTAACTGTAGGATTCTGGCTAATAATTCTACTGCTCCTTTCACTACTCCCAAACTAACTAGAGTTTTGCCCAAAGATAGAGCCAATTCCTTGCCTCGATCGCTGTTAATTTCACAGCCATAAACTTGACCAATTTCTCTGACCATTTGAGCATTAACCGCCGCCGTTGCTAACATATCGAACACTGGTAAGGGAGTCACCGCAATCACTCCCGCACCGATCCACTGATAGCGATCAATAATTTTATCAGCTTGGCGACGACGTTGGCGATCAATAATTTTCCTAGCTTCTTCTCCTAATCTTTGGGATTGTAAGAGGATATTATCTGCCACTAAATCCTCCCCTTCGGCCCGTAAAACTGAAGCCAAACGTTTAATTAAAGCTAAAATATCTGGTTCCGGTGTGATCATTTGTCCCCCGGTTAACTGTACTGGTTGGGGATTAGCGGCGACGGCAATAATATCGGCTGAAAGGACCACTCCTTTAAGACGTTCTCGTAATTGTTTTAAAATAATGTCTCGATCTTCATCGCTATAGAGATCGATTTTATTAAAGACTAAGAGAGAACGTTTACCAATATCAATTAAACGCAATAAAGGGGCGTATTCCGATTGTCGAATATCGTTATCAATGACAAATAAAAGTAAATCTGCTTCCGTGGCTAATTGTCGCGCTAACTGTTCCCTTTGACCTCCGGCCGCACCAATTTCGAGAATGCCGGGGGTATCGGTAATTTGAATTTCCCGATTCACACCTTTCATTTTTAAACTATAGGTTTCCCCTTTTTCCGTGGTTCCCATGGTTGCCTCCACATTGCCCACCATTTGACCGATGAGGGCGTTAATTAGGGAGGTTTTTCCCGCCGATCCTGTGCCGAAAACGATGATTTTAACTTCTTTTCTGGCTAAACTTCGCTCAATTTCTTGGGAACGATTAATAAAAACCTGTTGGGTTACTTTATCTTGAATTTGCTCCACTTGTTGCCGGATAGCTTTTAAGGTTTCCCCGGCGGCCTCGGTTTTTTCTACCGGTAATTTTAGGGGTGGACGGGAGGAAGAACGCAATCCGCGGCGACTTTTTTGCTGCTGGGGCAGCAGATAAAAGTAGTACAAAAGAATGTAGATCAGCAAGCCCAGCAGTCCGATAATCAGTAAAAGCAGAATATTGGCTAGTAGGGGAGCGAGAAAAACGATATCTCTGTAAAGACGATAGATAGAGTTGACTAACCACAACATTAATCCGAAAATAAAGCTCAGACCAATGATTAAAGCGGCAAGACGGGGTAATTTCATCAGCTTTAACGGTAGGGGATTGCTTGATCTTGATCTTAGTTCTTTGCCGGCCGATTGTCGGGAACTAGAATAGACTATTATCTATAGTCATAATTGTTTTTATTCATCAGCCAATTTCTGTAAATCTACTAAGTTGGGATTTTTAAAGGGAAACTCTCTGCTCAAATTGGGCGTTACTTGCGATTTTATCGCTCAATCCCAGCTTTTGGGGGGTTCTACCCCCCAAACACCCCCCCGCGCATTAGTTTTTCGGTGGGATGCTTACAGGCAGCTGCTGATACATTTATCGTCATCTAAGAGTCACTGACAATTGCTGATTGTCGGTATTCCTGCAAATGTGAGATGCAGCCGTATTCAGGGGTCAGGGGATAGCTTTTTATTTATTCTCCCTTCTCCCCACTTCCCCACTTCCTATTCCCTCGGGCCAGAAAAGGGGTAAGATAATAAGTTTAGTGATAAGATGACCGAATTGTAAGCGGGGACTTGATATGGCAGAAACCCTATTATTTAATGCTTTGCGACAGGCGATCGATGAGGAAATGGGCCGCGACCAGACAGTATTTGTTTTGGGTGAAGATGTGGGTCATTACGGTGGTTCCTACAAAGTTACCAAAGATCTCTACAAAAAATATGGCGATTTAAGGGTTTTAGATACTCCCATCGCTGAAAATAGTTTTACGGGCATGGCAGTGGGGGCAGCCATGACGGGATTGCGTCCGATTATTGAAGGCATGAATATGGGTTTTCTTCTGCTTGCCTTTAACCAAATTGCCAACAATGCCGGGATGTTACGTTATACTTCCGGCGGTAATTTTAAAATCCCCATGGTTATCCGCGGTCCGGGGGGTGTGGGGAGACAATTAGGGGCGGAACATTCCCAACGTTTAGAGGCCTATTTTCACGCGGTACCCGGACTAAAAATTGTCGCTTGTTCCACTCCCTACAACGCCAAAGGTTTATTAAAATCGGCGATTAGAGATAATAACCCCGTGCTTTTCTTTGAACACGTTCTTCTCTATAATCTCAAGGAAAATTTACCTGATACCGAGTATCTTTTACCCCTCGATAAAGCCGAAATCGTTCGCAAGGGAGAAGATATCACCATTCTCACCTATTCGCGGATGCGTCATCACTGTTTACAGGCATTAAAACAGTTAGAAAAAGATGGCTATGATCCGGAAATTATCGATTTAATTTCCCTAAAACCCTTTGATATGGAGACGATCGCCGCTTCGATTCGCAAGACTCACAGGGTGATTATCGTGGAAGAATGTATGAAAACGGCGGGAATTGCTTCCGAGTTAATTGCTTTAATTAACGAGCAGTTATTCGATGAATTAGATGCCCCCGTGTTAAGATTATCTTCCCAAGATATCCCCACACCTTATAACGGTAATCTAGAAAGATTGACGATTATTCAACCTAATCAAATTGTCGAAGCTGTCCAAAAAATCGTCGGTGATCGCATTTAAAAAATTCTCCTTTTGATACTGAAGTTATGCAGAGACAAAATTGGTTATTGTTACTGATCATCGGCCTGGTTATTGCCTCGATCTTCGTCCTGATTAAGTTACCCCTACAATTAGGTTTAGACCTGCGCGGTGGTAGTCAATTAACCATTCAGGTTAAACCCACTGAAACCGTCACAACCATTCAACCTAATGATTTAAAAGCCGTACAAAATGTGATTGAAAACCGCGTTAATGCCCTGGGTGTTTCTGAATCATTAGTGCAGACTGTGGACAGTAAAAATCAGGTAATCGTGCAACTACCCGGGGTCACAAATCCCAAAGAAGCGGAGAGAAACTTAAATGTTCAGGCCCAATTAGAATTTCGTCAGCAAAAACAAGGTACAGAAGGAGAATTCCGGGCTGAATATTCAATTTTTCAACAAAAAAAAGCGGAATTAGCCGCCCTCAAAGCCGAGAATAAACCCGAAAATGCCGCTAAAATTGCCGAACTAGAACAATCTCTGCAAAAATCTAAAGAGGCGATTTTAAATTTATTTGAATCGGTGGACTTAACTGGAAAAAATCTGCAAAATGCCACTATTAGTTCCACCCAAGGCACTAACTGGGAAGTGGCCATTACTTTCGATTCGGAAGGGGGCAGTAAATTTGCCGAACTGACTAAAGCGATCGCAGGTACTGGTCGCAGTATTGGGATTTTCCTCGATAATGAATTAATTAGCGCCCCTGTGGTTGATGTGCAGTTTGCCCAAACGGGAATTACAGGAGGCCGGGCCGTGATTACCGGTAATTTTACCGCCGAAACTGCCAACGATCTAGCGATTCAATTGCGCGGTGGTTCTCTACCTTTCCCCGTTAAAGTGGAAGAAATTCGCACTGTCGGGGCAACTTTAGGCCAGGATAGTATCCGTCGCAGTATCTACGCTGGTTTAGTGGGTTTACTGTTAGTTTTAATCTTCATGGCGGTTTATTACCGTTTACCCGGTATTATTGCCGATGTTTCCCTGATTATCTATACTATTCTCTCTCTGGGAGCTTTTGCCCTAGTGGGAGTCACCATGACGTTACCCGGTATTGCTGGATTTATCCTCAGTATCGGCATGGCAGTCGATGCAAATGTACTAATTTTTGAGCGTACCCGGGAGGAATTAAGGGCCGGAAAATCCCTATTTCGGGCAGTAGAGTCGGGATTTTATCGGGCTTTTTCCAGTATTCTTGATAGTAATGTCACTACTTTAATCGCCTGTGCTGCCCTATTTTGGTTGGGTTCAGGATTAGTCAAGGGTTTTGCTTTAACTTTAGCCATTGGGGTAGCTGTGAGTATGTTTACCGCTTTAACCTGTAGTCGTACTCTCCTGTTAATCACCGTGTTAAACGTCCCCAGCGTCCGTCAAAAACCCGAACTTTTCTGCCCTAATTTACCGGTAAATCAGTAGGGTGGGTTAGGCGACGACAAGTTATGCTGTTAACCAATAATTTCATATTCGCCGTAACCCACCGATTGCCACTCCCTACTCCCCAAATCCCTTTTTTCCTTTTTACTTTTTACTTAATCGATATGGCATTTAACGTTACAAAACAGCGTAATTTTTGGTGGACAGTCTCGGCCTTGCTGACGATTGGTAGTATTTTGGCCATGGTAATTTCTTGGTTCACTATTCAAGCGCCTTTGCGACCGAGTTTAGATTTTGTTGGTGGTACGAGAATCCAGATAGAATTAGCCTGTGCCAAAAAGAATAACTGTGAGAAACCCTTAACTACTGCCGAAGTGCAAGCAATTTTAGACGAGGAAGGATTGGGTAACAGTAGTGTGCAGGTGTTGGATAAATATACTTTATCGGTGCGGACGAAAACCCTCGTAGAAGAACAGAGAACAAAATTACTCGACACCTTAAACCAGAAAATCGGTGCCTTTGACCCCGAAACCAGTCAAATCGATACCGTCGGGCCGACCATTGGTCAAGAATTATTTAGGTCAGGATTTTTAGCTTTATTAGTTTCCTTTTTTGGCATTGCCGTCTATCTAAGCTTCCGTTTTCAACGGGATTACGCTTTTTTTGCCATTGTCGCCCTGCTGCACGACGTTTTGATCACTTTAGGGGTCTTTGCGGTTCTAGGCTTAATTGCGGGGGTAGAAGTGGATAGTTTATTTTTGGTTTCCCTCTTGACAATTGTGGGCTTTTCTGTTAACGACACAGTGGTAATTTATGATCGCGTTCGGGAAAATTTTGTCAATACCCCCGAATTATCGGTGGATGAAATTGTCGATAACGCGGTGAGTCAAACCCTAACTCGTTCGATTAATACCACCCTGACCACTTTATTGCCTCTGGTGGCGATTTTTCTCTTTGGTGGCACGACTTTAAAATATTTTGCCCTAGCTTTAATTATTGGCTTTGTAGCCGGGGCCTATTCGAGTATTTTTATCGCTAGTACCCTACTAGCTTGGTGGCGCGGTCGTTCCCATCGACCCACACTCAATTACAGTTAGGATGCCATTGGTGAAGAATCAGTGGTTCTTGGATAGGTCGTAATAGTAATTTCAACCTGTTGATTGAGACGACCCAAAATTGAGATCAAACGGTCAATAGTAAAGCGTCCCAAATTAGCACGGCGAATCTGGAAAAATTCACTGTGATTAATTCCGGCGTTGTCAGATCAGAATATGAAGAATGAATTGCGACACAACGAGAGCCTTACTCTTAAAGCGTTTTCAAGTCTGCTCTGAGGCGCCATCATCTTCAAACTTGACAACGCCCGATTTCGCTCTTCCCAATATTGCCGAATCTCCGCGGCTGTTTGCAGGCATTCCTGGTATTCTGCTTCAACCTCAGCGCGATGGGTATCAATATATTCTAGGGCTAAACGAATCTGCTCATCATTAAGACCCAGTTTTTCACGGATCAGCTTGGATGGGTACTGAGCCTTGAGATAGTCCATTACGTCATAAAGAGTGATGCGTGTACCTGAAATGGTCAATCCACGCTCTGTACGAATGATTGTTGCTTGCCCACCTGATGCCAGAGTCATATAGAATGCTCCTACGAAATTAACTCCATGATACCTGATAAAAAGCTCAAGCTAGATTCAGGATACTGGACTGTTTCAGCTAAAATGAGGCAAGAGAAAATCTCGCAATTAGATTGCTTCGCTATCGCTCGCAATGACAATCATAATGTACTATTTTAGCTGAAACAGGGTGTAGGTTGGCTTAATGTGCGAAACCCAACACAACCAACAGTTACTTTTTTAACGTCAACTCAACTGCCAACAAAAATGTTTCATTTTAATTAGGGTTTGCTGAAAAAGTTTGTTGGTGGGGTTAGGAGTCTCCGAGTCAGTAGCCGGTCGTCGGGAGTTTCAGGCTTTGTTGCCCTCTCTTTTTTTGTACTAATTTTGTACTATATTAAGGATAATGCAAGGTTTTTGAGGGTCCCAATCCGATTTTCGCAGCACTAACATCGGATTTTAACAGGTCAAAAGCCTTATTTTAAAAGGGTTTTACCATTATTCAGCAAACCCTAATTAAGTTTTCTCAGAGGACAAAACCATGAAACTACTTATGATATTATCAACTATGTAGCCGCTCAATATCCGCCAAATTCATTCGTGGTCTTTTCAACTTAACCGATGAGCAAATCAAGTATGCGATCGCCCTTCTGGTAATTTAGCTGATGAGGTAAACTAATGTTAGATTTTCACCTATCTGTTCAACCCAAAACCGAACAGCGATTAAAAATAATTTTAAGTTCTGTAGAAGATGAAGAAAGTTTTGCTCAAAGTATTATTGATGATCAGATAGCAAGATTGCAAAGATCAATTTTAAATTTAAGATTAGACTTAAGAGTTTTTGAGCAGAAATATCAGATAACATCTGAAAAATTTTATCAAGAATTTTCTCAAGGTATTTTAGCGGATGAAGAAGATTTTATGATTTGGGCTGGATTGTATGAAATGCTCGGACAAAATGAAATTCAACTTCAAAAGTTAAGATGATTGAAGCCTATTTTTTGCAAATCGAAACAAGCCTTCAATCCTTTCCTAATATACGCTTTGTTTCGCTAACAAAAAAAATTTACAATACGACTCAAGGTTATATTAGTGTTTCAATTATTTTTGAAAACAATCATCGTCTAGATTTTATTGAAGTAAAAAATACTGATGTAAAAGCCAAAATAAAATATCGTTATCATTATATGGATGAGCATCAAGTAATGATTTTTCGTTATGATAATGCCCCTCACCATACCGAAATTAAAACTTTTCCGCATCATAAACATGAGATTGAGGGCGTTAAGGCAAGTCCAGAGCCAACTCTTGACGATGTGCTTTTAGAAATTGCCCAAAAACAAAGGGACTTATCGTCTTTGTGATCAGCTTCGATGGGATTAGCCGAAGTGCGATCGCTGATCCGGTAGGTTGGGTTGAGGAAGGAAACCCAACGCTAATCAAAGATATTGGGACTTAAACGCTAAATAAAGATCAAATCGAGTATAATCGTTAAAGAGTAAGCACTTTACGTTGAAAGAGCAGCGATGAAAGAGACAACCCCAGCCGCGATGCCCCCATGCTTTGACCGATGGTGTCGGCGGTTTGACA
>NZ_JAPZRB010000120.1:0-2555 GCF_027531105.1 Microcystis sp. LE18-22.4A | reverse complement strand
TCAGTCCCCCGACTGAATCTAAGAGGTCAACCATGACCAACCTTATAACTGTTTATATGTCCCGACGTTTAGTATCGTCAGATACCAAACTAGGCAAGGGGACTCAAGGTCAAAACACTTTGTAACAATTATTTACAATTGCTACAAAAGGTGAGAGTAACGGCGATAGCCACCCCCAGATTCAGAAGTCACAACTCTGGGACTGAAGCGGGGAACGGAAGGCTCCGAGGTGTAACCTAACACCAGAATCGAGACCACTGCCAACCATCCATGATTAGGCGTGAGCCAAATGTCTGACTTGAACCGTCGTAAGTATTCAGTAGTGAAATAAGTTGATACACTGCGTTCAAAATAAAGAACAAGGGGAAAAGTAAGGACTTCTGTTTTTCACTTACACAGACCTTTAAAGTACCCCGGCGGACAAGGACAAATCTAAAGATGGAATGCCCATATAAACGGAACGTGATAAGCCCTTTAAGGCTCTGAGTATAGGTCGAAATACCCAGTAGTGATAAGTGTAAGCGCAAGCCTTTAAGGGTGTGAGATGTAACCAAAAGCCAACGCTTGACGGTAATAGTCAAGATATGCTAACAGGTTACGGTTTGATTGTAAGGATAGAGTCTAGTAGGAGTCTATATGACGAAATCGAGAGAAGGTAAAGGGTTCGGGAAACCGAAAACCACTAAGACTACGAATGTATGGAAAACTATCAATTGGGCGAAAGTCCAAAGATATGTTTTCAAGCTCCAAAAGAGAATATACCAAGCGGCTAAATCGGGACAGGATGCAAAGGTTAGAAGGTTGCAACGTTTATTGGTGAAATCGTACTACGCTCGTCTATTAGCAGTTCGCAAAGTAACCCAAGATAATCAAGGAAAGAAAACAGCAGGAGTCGATGGAGTGATAGCAATATCCCCTGAACAAAGGCTAAATCTAACCGAAGAAATCAAGGGAACACTTAAAGCAAAACCGCTAAGAAGGGTATGGATTCCTAAACCCGGCAGGGATGAAAAACGCCCATTAGGAATACCAACCATCAAAGACAGAGCTAGACAAGCGTTGATTAAATCGGCACTTGAACCAGAATGGGAGTCAAAAATGGAAGGAACCAGCTATGGTTTCCGACCCGGAAGGTCTGCCCATGACGCAATATCGAGAATATACCTTAGCATTAATAAAAATAGCTACTTTGTATTAGATGCTGATATTGCCAAGTGTTTTGACCGAATTAATCACAACTTTTTACTGTCCAAAATTCATTGTCCAAGTTCCCTAAAAAGAGACATAAAACAATGGCTCAAAGCAGGAGTGTTGGATAACGGCGTATTTGAAGAAACAGAAACAGGGACACCACAAGGAGGGGTAATAAGTCCACTTCTTGCTAACATCGCACTGGATGGAATGGCAAGACTCATCGAAACACTATTCCCTAAGAAGAATAACAGAAACCAAGCTGTTTTAATAAGATACGCTGATGACTTTGTGGTGATTTCACCATCACTCGAAATCATTGAACAGTGTCAAACTGCCATTTCCGAATGGTTAAAACCGATAGGACTAGAACTCAAACCAGAAAAGACTAGAGTGTGTCATACACTTAACCCCATTGAGTACAATGGGAAAACAGAAGAACCCGGTTTTGATTTTCTAGGATTTAACATCAGGCAATACCCAGCAGGAAAACACAAAGCAGGAAAAATATGCAAAGGAATATTCAAAACATTCCTAACACTTATAAAACCTAGCCAAAAAGCAGTTAAAGCCCACACAGAAGCGATTAAGGGGGTAATTAAAAAACACAGAACATCACCCCAAGTAGCCCTGATTAGTCAACTAAACCCAATCGTTAGAGGTTGGGCTAACTACTACTCAGGAGTAGTATCCACGGATACCTTCAATAAACTAGACTACACAATCTGGTTAAGGTTAAGGGCATGGACAGTAACAAGATGCGGTAAAGCGGACTACGAAAAACTGAATAAATACTTCAGACCGGGTACAGTTAAACTCAGTAATGGGAAGGAAAGACATGAATCTTGGTTATTCCAAGCCAAAGATGGTCTCTATCTATGGAAACATAATTGGACACCAATTGTCAGACACACCCTAGTACGCCCCGACGCATCACCATTCGACGGAAATTGGACTTACTGGGCGACCAGACGAGGACAAGCAATCGACACGCCGACAAGAGTAGCCAAACTACTTAAGAAGCAACAAGGCAAGTGTAGCCGATGTGGTCAATACTTCACCCCATCGGATTTAATTGAAACTGACCACATTCACCCCCTCAGCTTAGGCGGAAAGGATGAATATAAAAACCTTCAATTATTACACCGCCACTGTCACGATGATAAATCGGCATCTGATGGAAGCCTTAAATCATCTACATTAACATCATCCATGTTAATATAGATAATACTAGACCAAACCAAAAGAAGTCAAGCGGTATCCTTAACAAGGGAACAGTCAAACTAGGAGCCGTGTGAGGCGAAAGTCTCACGCACGGTTCTGAATGGGAGGGGAGGTCGGTGACGACCTTCTCGACCCCTAAT
>NZ_JAPZRB010000021.1:0-1751 GCF_027531105.1 Microcystis sp. LE18-22.4A | reverse complement strand
ATTCCCAAATGCGTTTAACCGCTATGGGATAGAGAGGTGCGTAGTTCACCCAAGGAGAATCAATCTCTCGAAGTAAAAGTGAAAGGAATTTCTGAAATGGAATTCAGTCTGTCTATATTTGACTATACTTTTACTAACTATAACTGTTAGCTATACTTTTAATACACCGTTTAATATCCTTAGCTTTAACAGTACTATTACAAATAATCCTGCTTACTGGGGTTATGGGCAATTGACACAATCAGGAAATACTTTAATTGGGACAGAAGGAACTGGGGCTATTCATTTTATTGGAACGTATTCATCCATTGAATTTAGTGTTGATAACCCTGAAACTTGGCATGGGTTTACAGTAGGTAAGCTAGAACAAGTCCCCGAACCCACCTCTACCTTCAGCCTCCTCGCTCTCGGCACAATCGGCGCAGCTTCAACCCTCAAGCGTAAACTAAAACCCTCTAAATCCACCGAAAAAGAAACCACAAAAATAGGCTAAATTGCCTCTAAAAATACCATAAATGCCCCTTCATTCAGTCAGTTGAGGGGGGTATTTTTTGTGTATTGTTTATTGTCTATTATTTAGAGCTTGCTGAATAAATATAAAAACCTTGTTGTATAAGACTTTTAGACTTTTTTCCCCTCAAAAAGTGCCAGCACTTGGAGTGATCGGGGGGAAAATTCAGGTACTTTTTCCCTGAAAATTAGGTAGTTGACCACATGAAAATCGGTAAAACCCTACACCCCACCTGCCCCCCCGATGTCGGGGGGGTTGGGGGGCCACACCCTGCCCCCACGAAAAACTTTTTGCCGCAAACCCTAAATAAGAGGGGTTATTCATAATGAGTCCACATCCGTATAACTTTGACAACCTTCTCTTCTGGAATAACCTGATAAACCAAACGATGCTGAATATTAATACGTCTGGAATAATAGCTCGCTAAATCGCCACTGAGTTTCTCATAAACAGGATAAGATTGATACGGATTTGACTTAAGAATATTTAATAACTCGTTAGCTTGTTTTGCCAACCCAGTACGAGCCAGCTTTTCAGCATCTTTTTTCGCTTGTTTGGTAAAAACCAACTGCCAATTATCCATTTAAAATTGCTCTGATACTCGCCTCATCCACACAATCTTCAATAGAAGTTTTGCCACCTTCAATAATTGAATCTACCATACCCGGAATAGAATACAAATAAAGCGTTTCTTGAATAGAGTTCCAATCTTCCTCAGCAATTAAAATAGCATTTTTTTTAGTACCAGATAACAAAATCGGTTGATGATTATCATTGGTATCATTCACTAATTCATCAATTTGTTCTTTGGCTTCAGTAACAGTAACAATTTTCATGTAACTATCCCTTAAATTAACAACAAGAGCGTAACCAATTTTAACACAAGTTAAGTATTATTCAGTATAATAGCACCTTTTCTAAATATTTGTCAAATTTATTTTTGCTTATTCTCGTTGCCAATTCTTGATAAGTTGTCTTGCTCTGAAGAATGGTACATTGACTGATTGATTACTTTTCTGGGTGTTCCTAGTGGATTGAGTAAAGCACTAATAAAAACATTGGTATCTATAACAACTCGATTAGGATTCATCTACTAATAGTTCTGGCTCTTCGTTACCCTTTATGCTAAATCAACAGACAAGATGCCAAGATAACATACTTCTAACCCAAAAATTCCGAAAGTTTCTAAAGCCATAGCCTCTCCGTTTTATTAGTTTAAGTTTATTGTTGATTCCCTCGA